>JAAELZ010000567.1 GCA_024226105.1 Pseudomonadota bacterium
CACATCAGAAGGTGACGAACGGGAACGGGCCGAACTGGTATATTCTCTCAAAGAGCAGCTGGGTTTATGCCAGTCTCAAACAGGCTTATTGAGGGATCAGGCAACCCACGCGCAGAACCCGGAAGTTCGAGTTGGGTCGGTAACCCGGTTTCTTCACGGTGTGTTTGAACGATTCAAGGCAATGCGCAGTGAAATGGTTATCAGGGTCAGCGAGCAGCCATTGGATGGAGAAATTGAATACGATCCCGGCCTGTCTCAAACCTTGCTCAATATACTTAACAATGCCGCAGATGCTTCATCAGAAAATGGCAGTGACCTGATTGAAGTTAGCTACCGGCAAAGCGGTGCTGAACTCATGATATGTATCGATGATTTTGGTGGCGGCCTGAGTGAAGAACAACTGAAACTGGCGGGAAGCGTGCCGTTCTCAACCAAAGATAGCGGCATGGGTATTGGTTTGTTGTTATCACAGGCCAATATTAACCGGATAGGTGGCAGTTTGCGTTTACATAATAGAGAGCATGCTGCGAAACCGGGGGTGCGAACTGAAATTGTGATTCGACTGAGAGAAACGAATGAATACGAGAATTAGAGTACTGATCATCGATGATGACAAGGTGTTTTGCCAGTTGCTTGACAAGGGGCTCGGGCGTCTTGGGTATCAGTCTCAAACAGCGCATAACGCAGAGCAGGCCCTTGGCGTTGAAAATCAACCTGATGTTATTTTGCTGGACATGCGCCTGGGTGAAGAATCCGGCCTGGGCTTGATTCTGGATCTGCAACTTAAATATCCAGAGGCAAAAATAATCGTAGTTACGGGTTATGCCAACCTGGCAACCGCAGTCACAGCGGTTAAAAAAGGGGCCAGCAACTATATTGCTAAACCGGTCGATGTTAAGGATATACATGCCATCATCCAGGAGTGCCTGTTTGATGGTGAGGCTGAAAGAATGGATGCGGCCACAATACCCGAACAGGCACCTTCGCTGAAACGCCTTGAGTGGGAACACATACACCGCGTGCTGGAAGAAAACGATGGAAACATTTCCCATACGGCGGAAAAACTGGGTATGCACAGAAGAACCCTGCAGCGAAAACTAAAAAAGCACGCACCCTGAATTTTGTATAAGTCCAGGCGTCGGAGCCCTTCAGCCCCGAAAATCTAAGCCAACAGGATGGCTTGCAGTCCGATACTAAGCTGTGTGAATGCTGCTTCCGGCGCATGATAAATAGCAAAGTGCGACAAAACGCCGCACCTCCGCAGATAAACCCTGTATTAAAATCTACCCTTTCCTCATTCCAGATTACAGTTCATGAAAGCACTTTTAACCGCCTCTTTACTTCTTCTCAGTTCAAATCTTTGGGCCGCCTCCGTCACTGTTGAGGATGCCTATGTCCGTAGCATGCCACCAACACAAACGGTAACCGGTGCTTTTATGGTATTCAAAAATACCACCGGATCAGATCGGGCGGTTGTGTCTGCTGAAAGCGATGTGTCGGACAAAGTAGAATTGCACACACATCTGCACGAAGATGGTGTGATGAAAATGCGCCAGGTAGAGAAAATTGACGTCCCTGCAAGTGGCGAGACCGTACTGGAACCCGGCGGCCTTCACGTTATGTTGATCGGGCTTAAGCAGCCTCTGAAGCTGGGGCAAATGGTCGATATCAAATTTAATATAGATGATGGGACCAGCATGCAGATTCAGGCTGAAGTCAAAACGGTAATGGGTGGCATGAAAATGAAGGGCGATATGGATCATGAAAAAATGGACCATAGCAAGATGAAAAACATGGCGAATTGATCTGGTTTTCCGTACAGGGAAGCCTGTTATTCGCTGAGATAAAAAGAGCGCATACTGCGCTCTTTTTTTGTTAGCTAATCCAGTCGATCTGAGCTGCGCTTCCCCTGTAATCGTTAACGAAGAAGCCTCCTCACAAAATATGTCGCCGGGACGCCTGCAGCAATCAGCTGCAAGCGATGAGCTGGCGTGGTATGGTTACAGTCTTTGGTGGGGGTGCCGCAGTCGGTGCTCAGGCTTGTCTCTAAAGTAAAAACGGAGCTTATATGAAAGAATCACGCGCCTCATTCGTCCTGGTTTCAATGCTGTTCTTTTTTGCTTCTGGCGCATTTGCTGATTCGCGTGAAGGGCTGGATGCAGGTAGTGTGTCCGGCGGGGCGGCCGAAAAGCAAACGCCTTATATCAGCATGAACATCGGTGTAGAAATAGCCGGGCTCGAAACGGCAGCGGAAGAGGCGGCACAAGGGCTCAACTTGATTGGCGAAGCGTTGTACGAGCTTGCCAATAATCCTGAACTAACTGAGGAGCATCACCAACAAATTGAACAGGCCTTAAGTCGTGTTGATGAGCTTGGCAAGAGCCTGACTTTAGTGGTGGAGCAGCTACCCGACACGGTAGATAAAAGTATGGCCCCCGTGGTCAACGCAAGCAATGAGTTATCAAGTCAAATTAAGCGAACCGTCATCCTCACGGCTATTGCACTAATACTTATCATGCTGGTAGCTCTGGCGGCGGTGTACTATTTTGTTTTAGCGCCGGGCACCCGATCCGTCATAAAGACGGCTACATTGCTGGATGAACTGGCAAATACGCTGAAAACAACGGCTGAAATCGTAGAGATATCGAGCGAGCGAAACTTGCAGGTGATGGAGGAAGTACGAAAGGTCGGGCTGCAATCAAAGCAAAATAAGTAGCTATTCAGCTTTATAAAAAAATAGTTCTCAACGTTTTAGTTGCACGCTATTTTCCCAGGCAGGCAATCAGGGAAAGTGTCATACGTGCCGTCGCACCCCATAACAGTTCATGATCATATTCATTGAAATAGACCACCGGGACAGACTCACTACCAAGCTGTCTATGCTCAATTCGATGACTTCCCGGATCAGCCAGCCACAGCAATGGAATCGAAAACACCTTCGCCACTTCAGACTGATCTACCTGTACAGGATAAGGCCAGGCCAGGTACCCAACCACCGGGGTAATCTTGAATCGGGTGATACTGTAGTGATGATTTAGTTCTCCAAGTACGTTGACATGATGAGGCTGGATTCCGATTTCTTCGTGTGCCTCTCTTAGCGCCGTAGCCTGCAGATCGGCGTCTTGCTCTTCATGTTTGCCGCCGGCGAAAGCGACCTGCCCGCTGTGATGATCTCCCTCTAATATGGCTCGTCGTATATAAAGGATATGCCACTGATTGTCTTTGCGAATAAAGGGGATCAATACCCCCGCCTGCCTGCATTCTGCTTCAGGC
>JAAELZ010000568.1 GCA_024226105.1 Pseudomonadota bacterium
CCCCTTGCCACGGTTATGAGACGACTATTAACCGGCTATGCGGTTTCGTATAATCGCCGTCACCGGCATGGACATTTGTTTCAAAATCGTTACAAATCCATTTTATGTCAGGAAGATACCTATTTGCTGGAGTTGACTCGCTATATTCATTTAAATCCGCTGCGCGCTAAAATCGTAAAAACTCTAACAGATTCTGACAAGTATCCTTATAGTGGTCCTAGTGCGCTGATGGGAAAAATCAAAAGAGACTTTCAGGACACAGACTATGTATTGCGGTTGTTTGGATAAAAAGTTTCAGCTGCCCGCAAGGCATACCGGGCCTATGTCGAAAAGGGCATTGCTCAAGGCCGCCGACCGGAATTGGTTGGAGGCGGTCTGATTCGCAGTGCCGGCGGTTGGTCGGCGATCAAAGCGATGCGTCGAGTGCAGGATCACATGAAAAGTGATGAACGTATTTTAGGTGACGGTGATTTTACTCAGTCAGTATTAGATGAAGCGAAGGAACGGTTGGAAGAGCGCTACCGGCTTCAAGCGCAGGGGTATGATTTGGAAAAAGTAACGATTCGAGTATCATCTGAGTTGGGAATAGACCCTGAGCAGGTGTGGGCGGCCGGCAAACACCGGATCACAGTCAAGGCGCGTAGTTTAATGTGCTATTGGGCAGTGAGAAGGTTGGGTATTAGTACCACCGAACTATCGAAAAAGCTTGGCGTCTCGCAGCCATCGGTGAGCATTTCAGTGAAGCGTGGTGAGAAGATCGCCAAAGCCATGCAATTTGAGCTAATAAAGGGGCAGAAAGTTATAATTTTATGGACGTCCCCAAATACTTGGCATAGTCGAAATGAATTTAGTGCTTTTTCTAGAGTATTCACTTCTGATTGCCGGATCAAGTCCAGCATGGCTGACTGAATGTAA
>JAAELZ010000569.1 GCA_024226105.1 Pseudomonadota bacterium
CCTTTCACTTCACCGTTGGTAAATTTTTCAACGTATTCCTCGTTTACGCGCGCAGCGCGCTCAAGCACACGGGAGTGGAGATAAAATACGTCACCCGGATAGGCTTCACGGCCCGGAGGACGACGCAATAACAGGCTCACCTGGCGATACGCCCAGGCCTGTTTGGTTAAATCATCATACACGATCAGCGCATCTTCGCCTCGATCACGGAAGTATTCACCCATCGCGCAACCCGCGTAAGGTGCGATATATTGTTCAGCCGCCGAGTTTGAAGCCGCCGCCGCCACAATAACGGTATTTTCCAGCGCGCCGTGCTCTTCAAGCTTTCGAGCAACAACCGCAATACTCGATGCTTTTTGGCCAATCGCCACGTAGATACATTTGATACCGGATTTGGCCTGGTTGATGATCGCATCAACCGCCACCGCTGTTTTACCAGTTTGACGGTCACCGATGATCAATTCACGTTGACCGCGGCCGATTGGCACCATGGCATCGACTGATTTGAGGCCGGTTTGAACCGGTTGATCAACGGATTGGCGCTCGATTACACCCGGTGCTACTTTTTCAACCGGGGAGGTGCCATCATGCTCGATTGGCCCTTTACCATCGATCGGCTTGCCCAGCGCATCGACCACACGGCCCAGCAGGCCACGGCCTACAGGCACTTCAAGAATCCGACCGGTACACTTAACCGTATCGCCTTCTGACAGGTGCTTGTAATCACCCATAATAACCACACCGACGGAATCCTGCTCCAGGTTCAGAGCCAGGCCGAAGGTATTACCGGGGAATTCAAGCATTTCACCCTGCATCGCTTCGGACAACCCGTGAACGCGTGCAATACCATCTGTCAGCATTACAATGGTACCTTCCGTTTTGGCTTCGGCACTGCTTTCAAAATTTTGGATTCGATCTTTAATCAGGTCACTGATTTCAGATGGATTTAACTGAATAGACATAGCTTCTATTTCCTAATATGTAATATTTTCGTTTCTATGAACTGATCGCGCCGACCAGTTCCTGCAACTGCGCTTTCACTGAGCCATCAACCACCCAGTCACCCGC
>JAAELZ010000570.1 GCA_024226105.1 Pseudomonadota bacterium
ACAGTGGCTCTGCTGAGGCAGAGTAACACAAAAGCACGGGGTGACGTACAGAAATCGAGTTAGGCGTGCATTTGCGGGACCAGCCTGCAACACAAGGTTAAGTCCTCTATCCATTATAGGCAATGTCCGTATACTTGGCGTTTACGTGCTGAAAGACGTGTGTTTACCCCGGGAGGTTTTCCATGTGCCCCGGGATGCCACGTGTGGCAGAAAATGGCTGAGGGCAGGGCAACCTGCTTCGACCGCATGGAAGAAGTCAGCAGAGGGCATAGTAGCCGTAGGAGAAACGAGCCGTGAACCCCACGGAGGCCTCACCCCGGCAAAGGCCCGAACGGTGCCCGGACTGAATAGTACGGGTAAATGAAAACGATTATTAGGAGCATATTACTTATGGTTATAATGCAGCAGCCGCCTGAAATGACTGTAGCGTATCTGTTTACCGAACATCTGGCAGGAGGTCCCCGGCTCATGGAAATGATCCTTGAACGGGGAAATATGTTTACGGCAATAAAGCGAGTACGTAGTAATAAAGGGGCACCCGGTATTGATAACATGACTGTTAATCAGTTGCCAGGCTATCTCAGACGTCACTGGCTTAAAATCAGGGAAGACCTGTTAAACGGTAATTACAAACCACTAC
>JAAELZ010000571.1 GCA_024226105.1 Pseudomonadota bacterium
CTGATCGCGCGCAGGTGAGGCGTCGCGTGCAGTACATCACCCAGCGAAGTGGTTTTAATGACAAGGATGTTCATTATTTCAGGCCACCCTTCCTTCTGGCTTCCCCCTTTATCAAAGGGGGACCGAGGGGAACTTTACGAAGGGCTTCCCCCTTTATCAAAGGGGGACCGAGGGGGATTTTAACGGGCAAAGGCCAACCCGATCGTTCAATCCTCCCGGTTAACCTGAAAATCTCCCCTAACCCCTCTTTGCTAAAGAGGGGGACTTTACGA
Organism: Pseudomonadota bacterium; assembly: GCA_024226105.1. GTDB lineage: Bacteria > Pseudomonadota > Gammaproteobacteria > Arenicellales > Poriferihabitantaceae > JAAELZ01. The sequence goes on from JAAELZ010000571.1 coordinate 273, forward strand.
AAGGCTTCCCCCTTTATCAAAGGGGGACCGAGGGGGATTTTAGAAGGTGAATACCACTTCAATCGTTCAGATCGCACAATACCCATTTTAGCCTTTCTCTCCCTTCGAGATCTTCCCCGCTTCCAGATAGGGCGAAGGCTCACCATCAGGGCGGGTCTTAAACCATTGCAATGTCCACATATACTGCGCGGGTGCCAGGGAAATACACTTTTCCACCACTTCATTAACCCGGGTCGCGTCAGCAACGTCATCGCCACTCGGGAAGTTCTCCAGGGGTGCGTCAAAGCTCACTTCATAGTGCCCGTTCTCAAGCATGATGGGGTAAATCGGCACCACTTTGGCATTGGCCAGCCGAGCCATTGCCGACAAGGTGGTCAATGTAGAAGACTGGATACCAAAAAAAGGCGCAAATACAGTCAGATCACTGTCACCAAAATCCTGATCCGGCATGTAATAACATGGCGTACCTTTTTTTGCCGCTCGAATTAGCGGCCTTAAGCCCTGGTTTCGCATTACCACGCGCATGGATTCGGGACGTGTACGCCCCTTCCACAGGCGCCAGTTCACCAGCTCATCGCCGGTAGCCTTCATCATCGTAATCGAAGGATGCAGGCTGCCAGCGAAACCGGCACCACAATCCAGGCCAACCATGTGCGGCAGCAGCAGTATCACGTTATGCTGCCTGAGCGTCTCAAGATACTGCTGCGCATTTTTAAACTTGATCAGGCGTGAGAGACGCGCCTTTGAGGCCCACCAGGTCAGGCCGAAATCCACCACGCTACGCCCGTAATAACGAAAATGCTCAAGCACCAGCCGTTCGCGCTCAGTTTTGCTCAAATTCGGAAAGCATAGATCAATATTGATACGCACTATACGCATGCGCTTGGTATTGACCCGGCGATACAGTGCGCCAATGCCATCGCCGATTTTTATAGAAATAAATCGCGGTAGGCTTGAAGCGAGCCCGATTAACCCGAATAATACCCAGGTGAACCAGTATTTAGGCGCGAGAAAGGCCGGTTTGAAGCCGATAGTTTGATCGGTGACGGGGCTTGCGCTCATAGTGTAAACAGAGTATCAGTAACAGGGAGATACTTCTATGAATAAATCCCGGTTGCCCGGGAGTGCGCTGAACCAGGTTGGTTTGAACGAAATATACTCAATTCGACAGGTTCCTTATACCGTTCATTCATTGTTAAAGTAGAGCTTAATGATACAATTGAACCAAGCTCGAATGTTATGTAAATTGTGAGAATATGGCCAAACTAGAGATTTTAACCTACCCGGATAGCCGACTGCGCCAGGTAGCAAAACCCGTCACGGAATTTAATGACAGCCTGCGTATCCTGAGCGAGAACATGGCTGAAACCATGTATGCTGCGCCCGGTATTGGCCTGGCTGCGGTACAGGTGGATGTGCCCTTGCGCCTGGTTGTAATGGATTTATCAGAAGAAAAGGATCAGTTAAAAGTACTGGTAAACCCGGAAATCATTCATCAGGAAGGCACCGTCTGTATGCAGGAAGGATGTTTATCCGTGCCGGAAATTTATGCCGATGTAGAACGCGCCGAAAAAGTTACGCTGCGTGCACAGGATATAAACGGAAAAGCGTTTGAGATCGAAGCCGATGAACTGCTCGCGGTATGTATCCAGCATGAAATCGACCATCTCAACGGTAAAGTTTTCGTGGACTACCTTTCACGCATGAAACGGGACCGGATTCGCAAAAAGCTACTCAAAGAAACACGCCTGGCTGTCGCCTGACATTAGCCGGAAATAGCATGAGCCTGCCCAGAATTATTTTCGCGGGAACCCCTGATTTTTCCGTCGCCAGCCTTGAAGCCCTGCTTGACCAGGCGGTTGAAATTGTCGGTGTCTACACCCAGCCCGATCGAAGCGCCGGGCGAGGTAAAAAGCTACATCAAAGCCCGGTCAAACAACGCGCTTTAAAAGCCGGGCTGGATGTTTATCAGCCTGAAACTTTTAAGGCCGCGTCTGATCGTGAAACCTTAGTGGGCCTGCACGCCGACCTGATGGTGGTGGTGGCGTATGGCCTTATTTTGCCCCAATCTGTTCTCGATACACCAAAGCTTGGCTGCATCAATATCCATGCCTCTTTACTGCCCCGCTGGCGCGGTGCCGCCCCGATCCAGCGCGCCATTGAAGCCGGTGATACGCAAAGCGGCGTGTGCCTGATGCAAATGGAAAAAGGCCTGGATAGCGGGCCGGTTCTGGCGAAAAGCAGCCATGACATACTGCCACAGGAAACCGGTGGGCAATTGCATGATGCCCTGTCGCAAATGGGCGCCGACCTGTTACGGGAAAACCTGCATGACATACTCAATCAGCGTCTGAAGCCCGTCAAACAGCCCGAACAGGGCCTGCGTTACGCACACAAGCTCAGCAAGCAGGAGGCGCGTGTGCAGTGGCAGATGGAGGCCATTGATATCGCCAATAAAGTACGCGCATTCAACCCCTGGCCGGTAATGTCCTGCACTATCAACGGACAGGTTTTACGCATTCACCAGGCAACAGCTGAAGCCGCCGATGAAGGCGATAATTCGCAGGCCGGAGAAATTGTTAAGGCCTCTGCCAACGGTATTTGCGTTGGCACCGGGAGTGGCTGGCTCAATATCACCCGGGTGCAAAAACCCGGTGGTAAAATTCTCGATGTCCGGGATTTTCTAAATGGCTTTTCGCTTAAACCGGGGCAACGATTTGACCGGGACTAATGCTGTCACCGTCGCCCCCCTCTTTGACAAAGAGGGGTTAGGGGAGATTTGCGGACTAACCGGACAATGCGAACAATCGCTACCGAAACAACCTTCTAAAATCCCCCTCAGTCCCCCTTTGATAAAGGGGGAAGCTGGTCGAATCCCTCTCTTTGACAAAGAGGGGTTAGGGGAGATTTTGGTGTTTACGGATGAAACCAATGAACACTAGCGCCCGAAAAGCTGCAGCTGAATGCGTGTATGCTGTTTGCGAATCCGGCGACTCGCTGGATGATGCCCTGGCCATATACAGTAGTCCCCTGAAAGACAGTGATGTGAGTTTCTGCCGGGCACTGAGCTATGGCGGGGTACGCTGGTATCTGGCATACAAAACCTATCTCAATAGCCGACTGAAAAAGCCGCTCAAACCCAAGGACCGGATTCTTTATGCCGTTCTGGTAACCGCACTTTACCAGCTTGATGATACCCGGCATGCTCCGCACGCCGTGGTTAACGAAGCCGCCACGCTTTGCAAAACCTTTAGAAGGCAATGGGCCACCGGCCTGGTCAATGCACTATTACGCGCCTATATTCGTGAATTCGATACGCGCCCTTTAAGCGATACCCGGCAGTGGAATCAAGTGGCTTATCCTGAGTGGTTGGTGCAGCAGTTTGAAAATGCCTGGCCGCAGCAACTCGATCACATTTTGGCGGCCTCACAGGCCCGACCGCCAATGACTCTACGCGTTAATGCACTTAAAACCACCGTGCAGGCCTACCTTAAAATACTCGCAGAACAGGATATCGAGGCTAGCCCCTGTC
>JAAELZ010000572.1 GCA_024226105.1 Pseudomonadota bacterium
ATATTTATTTCACCGCACAAGTTCCTCGGCGGTCCGGGGGCCAGTGGCGTGCTGGTTTTTAACGAGCGAACCTATCATAAGGAACTGCCACCGACACTGGCAGCGGGCGGCACGGTTGATTACGTCGGCCCGAGCTCACATACCTTCATAGACGATATTGAGACACGAGAAAAAGGCGGGACGCCGGGCATATTGCAGACTCTTAAAGCCGCAATGGTATTTGACATCAAGGACAGCATTGGAATCGAGAAACTGGAAGCACGCGAGCAGACGTTAACTTGCCGTGCAATGCAACGCTGGAGCGCCCACCCCAACATTGAAGTACTGGGCAATCCGGACCCGAAACGCCGGGTAGGCATCATCTCATTTAACCTGCTTCGAGAAGGAAAACACTATCTGCATCCGCGCTTCGTCACCACCCTGCTGGATGAGCTGTTTGGAATCCAGTCCCGTGCCGGTTGTTCCTGTGCCGGGCCCTATGGACATCAGTTGCTGGGTATAAACGAGACACGTTCAGAGGCCTACCTGGGCTGGGTCAACAAGGGTTTTCACGGTATCAAACCCGGTTGGTGCCGGATTGGCTTTCATTTCATTTTTGACGATATTGAGGCTGATTTTCTGATTGAAGCGGTTGAATTCATTGCTGACTATGGTGATCGATTCCTGGCCCAGTACGAATTTGACCCGTACAGCGGCATATTCAAACATCAGCACTCAACCGCAAAAACACCCGTTTTTTCAGTTCAGGATGCTCTGCAAAGACGTGCGCAAAAACAGCATCAGGAGCCGCCTGTCAGCAAAAATCAGCGCGCTGCTTTATATCAAAACTACCTGAAAGAAGCGCAGGAACTGGCCCTCAAGTTGCCCGAGGCAGACACGCAGTCCCTGTTTCCAACCACCCCTTCTGAAATGGAGAATTTGTATTGATGTTAGTCACGCCAGGCTACACAATCCATGACTACGATCAAATATAAATAGCTTTGCAAGAAGCGTAGCGTGGCAACGACACTATAAATAAATCAATCATCCGATGGTCACATCAATGAACCTCACCAAACTCCACCACGGCATTTACTGTGTGGACGCCCAGTATATTCAACCCGGTGTGGCGGCGGTATATTTGCTGGTACACGAGGGGCAGATTTGTATTATTGAAACTGGAACAACCCTGAGTGCGCCCGGAATACTGCAAGCTATTGAATCACTGGGGAAATCGGTAAACGACGTCTCTTACGTTATACCAACGCACATTCACCTCGATCATGCCGGTGGTGCAGGTGCATTAATGCAAGCCTGCCCGAAGGCAAAACTCATCATACACCCACGCGGTGCCGACCACATGATCGCCCCGGAAAAACTGGTTGCCGGCACGCGCCTGGTCTATGGAGACAGTGCCTTCGAACAGCTTTACGGAGAGGTCATTCCAGTGCCAGCGGAACGGATCATTATTGCTGATGATGGTTTTACGCTGAATATACATGGCCGAGTACTGAAATTCATCGATACTCCCGGTCATGCATTGCATCATTTTTGCGTCATTGATGAAATGAGTTCGGGCATTTTCACAGGCGACACCTTCGGCATCGCCTACCCGCCACTTGCGACCGACAGCGGCCCCTTCATTTTTGCCACCACCACCCCCACGCATTTTGAGCCGGACTCCCTGCTGCACAGCATAGACCGAATCCTGAAATACGACCCGCATTTTATCTACCTGACCCACTTTGGCCCGCTAGCGCTGAACGCGAGCATCGCAAAACAGCTAAAACAATCGGTCACGGCTCAGGCACAAATCGCGCTGGCCATGAAGGGCCAGCCAGAAAATCGTGATCAGCGCCTTGAAGCAGCCATCTCTGAGCTGTTTGTCGATACCATTCTGGAACAGGGCGGCCGGGAAAGCAAAGAGCACTACCAGCAGTTATTTGGGGCCGACGCCCGATTGAATGCCCAGGGGTTGAATTTCTGGCTGGTACGACTGGAGAAATCAGAAAATCCCGGGGCATAATTAGCCCAATACGACCACACAACAAAGAAATATCGATAAGGCATGTCACCAAAGCGCTCCTCTTTATCAAAAAGAGGTTAGGGAAGATTTGAACACAATACATAATGAGCAACTATCAAAATGCCAGTAACGTTTTACAATCCCCCTGGATCCCCCTTTTACTAAGGGGAAAGTCAGTCGGGTTTTAATAAATAAGTCGCAAAACCCTCTGTCCAGCGCGTCTCAAAACCATCCCTGCTTTTGACGATGAAATAAGCCGCAATATCCTGCTGCTGCGCAAACTCAAGGCCTTTTTCCGGCCCCATTACCAGCAAGGCGGTAGCCAGCGCATCCGCACTGGCGCAATCTGCCTTAAGCACCGTGACCGATGCCAGTCGATGTCTAATCGGACGACCGGTGGCAGGGTCTATAGTGTGTGAGTAACGAACCCCGTTCTCCTCGAAATAGTTCCGGTAATCACCCGAAGTCGCCACGCTGATATTGCTGATATCAATAACCTTCTGAATGCCGTGTTTTTCGCTATCGGGCATTTCAATTCCAATCCGCCAGGGCCGGCCACCGGGTTTAACGCCTCCCGCGCGTATCTCTCCACCAATTTCAACCAGAAAGTTTTCGATGCCTTTCGTTTCCAGCAAGTGAGCGATGACATCTACTGCATAACCTTTTGCGACGGCGGACAGGTCGATATAACTGTCGCGTCGCCTGATCAATCGACGACCCTCTTCACTCATACTGATGTATTCAAACCCCGTCTCTGCCTTTAGGGCTCGAATATGCTTTTCATCCGGCGGACTACTAACCACGCCGTCCGGACCGAAACCCCACGCATTGACGAGCGCACCGATAGTGAAATCAAACGCGCCCCGGGTCAAATCAGCAATGCCAAGCGCCGTTTGCATGACCTGAGAAAAATCCTCAGACACTTCGAAACTGGTATCTACAGGAGCGTTATTAAAGCGTGAAATCTCCGAATCGGAGATATAAGTCGACATCGACCGGTTGATTTGTTCCAGCAGACGATCAACCTGCCCGGCGATTCGCTGCGCCTGGTCCGCACGCTTCATATGCCATTGCACCGAATAGTGCGTGCCCATGATTTCACCACCATGGCTCTGCAATTCATCGGAAGCAGGGCTACAGCGCACCAGCGACAGCACCAACGCCAGAGAAATTGAAAGGTATTTTACAACCACGTAATTAGTTATCGATGAACGCATTTGCATATGATCACAGTAAAAACAATACATAAGAATATATTATGCATAAAGCGACTTATATCAGCATAAGTATATAAGATTGGTATCATTTTAAGGTATAAGCGATCATTATCGTTATTATAATCATGGTTTAAGTTTAAGCAATAAATGGCCGGATACCTGAACAGCGAAACACTCAATGTGTTGATCTTTATGACAGCGCTCGGGATTACGCTGGCTATCATTCTGGCCGTGGCAAATCGTTATATGTATGTCTGGGAAGACCCACGCATAGGTGAAGTCGACGAGATGCTGCCCCAATCCAATTGCGGGGCCTGCGGTACCCCGGGCTGTCGCCAGTTTGCCGAAAAACTGGTTAAGGGGCTGGTTGAAGTTTCACAGTGCACGGTCAATTCCAGGGATGGTAATGCGGAGATTGCACATTATCTTGGTGTAGATGCCGGTACTCAGGAAAAACGCGTGGCACGGCTCGCCTGCGCGGGCGGGCACAACGTAGCGCGTAACACGGCGGGCTATAGCGGCATGCAAACCTGTCGCGGTGCCACACTGATTTCCGGTGGCGGTAAAGGTTGCCACTGGGGCTGCCTGGGGCTGGGCGATTGTGAAGACGTCTGCGATTTTGATGCAATCAGCATGGATAAATATGGCTTGCCGGTGGTTGATGAAAATAAATGCACCGCCTGTGAAGATTGCGTGGACGTATGCCCAAAGGCCCTGTTCGAAATACACCCCGTCAGCCATCAACTATGGGTGGCCTGCAAGAACCTGCATTTTGGTGATGTCGCCGAGGTCGAATGTGAAGTTGCCTGCAACGCCTGTGAGCGCTGCGTCAAAGATTCTGAGCCGGGTTTGATTGAAATCAGGGAAAACCTTGCCGTCATTCATTATAACTTCAACGATCAGGCTGATCGTTCGGCCATAGAACGCTGCCCGACGGGTGCCATCGTCTGGATAACACCCGATGCCAGGGTACACAAAGGCTATAAAGCCAAAAAAATTATTCGTAAAAGCGCGCTTCCCATTCACTAAAATACTTTTAACACATTAGCATCAAGGTTCAAGCCATGAATTTATTAAAAAAAGACAGCAAAAAACAGTTTAAATACCCGGGCACACGCATGGCGGTCGACGGGAATACTGCAGTGGTCATGTGCGAGCGTGAAGCCTCTGATGCGGCGGGTGCCTACCCGATTACGCCTTCTACCCAGATGGGTGAATACTGGGCTGAAGAAACCGCCAATGGCCACTTGAATACTGCAGGCAAACCACTGATTTTCGTCGAACCGGAATCCGAGCACGCTGCGGCAGCGGTGACCGCGGGCATGGCCATGACCGGCTTACGCGCCACTAATTTCACTTCCGCTCAGGGTGCTGCTTTCATGCACGAATCCCTGTATGCGGCGGTCGGAAAACGCCTGCCTTACGTGTTGAACCTGGGCTGTCGTGCGATGACCAAAGCCAGCCTCAACGTACACTGCGGCCATGACGATTACCACTGTATTGATGACACCGGCTTTATCCAGGTGTTCGCTAAAAATGCGCAGGAAGCGGCTGATCTAAACCTCATCGGCCGACGGATTGCGGAGCTGAGCCTGACCCCGGCCGTAGTTGCTCAGGATGGTTTTCTGACCACCCACCTGATCGAACCTGTAATGATACCGGAGCGTGAACTGATCAACGAGTATCTTGGCCACCCGGAAGACCTGATCGATTGCCCTACCCCCGCACAAAAAATAGTTTACGGCCCAAAACGCCGCCGCGTGCCCGAAGTGTGGAGCGTGGATTCCTCAATGGTTTCCGGTACCGTACAAAATCAGGACGCCTATATGCAGGCCACGGCCGCCCAGCGCCCGTTCTTTTTTGAGCACATTCGTGATATCAGCGAACAGGCCATGGCTGAATACTTTGAGCTTACGGGCCGTGAATATTCGCGCCTCGGAGGCTATCGCCTGGAAGATGCTGAGTACGTCGTTTTAGGTCAGGGCAGCTTGATGGTGCAGGTTGAAGCTGTTATCGACTATTTACGTGAAACACGTAAACTCAAAATCGGCGCCATCAACATGACCATGTTCCGCCCCTTCCCCGGTGATCTGTTGGGCGGTTTATTAAAGGGTAAAAAAGGTGTCACCGTGTTTGAACGCACCGACCAGCCTCTGGCGGAAGATCTGCCGCTGATGCGCGAACTACGTGCCACTCTCACCAAATGCCTGGAAAACGGCCGGGTAAATGCGGCGAAAAAACCCCGGAAAAGCAAATCCACGCAAACCACGCTACCCTACCCGGAATACGAAACCTACCAGGACAAAGACGCACCTGCCCTGTATTCGGCCTGCTACGGGCTGGGAAGCCGGGATCTTCAGCCCGAAGGTATAATCGCTGCGTATGAAAACATGCTGCAAGATGGAAAACAGAAACACTTCTACTATCTCGGCATCGATTTTCATCGTGAGGCCAGCACCCCGAAACAGGAGGTTCATCTAAACAACCTGATTGAACACTATCCGGAACTCAAAGACCTGGCCTTAAAAGGTTCTGAAAACCCTAACCTGCAACCAAAAGGTGCGATCACGGTAAGAATGCACTCAGTTGGTGGCTGGGGGGCAATCACCACGGGTAAAAACCTGGCAATGACGCTGTATGATTTACTCGGTTATGACATTCGTGCCAATCCTAAATACGGTTCAGAGAAAAAAGGCCAGCCGACGACATACTACCTCTCTGCGGCTCCCGAGCCGATTCGCCTGAACTGTGAATATAACTTCGTTGACGTAGTGCTATCACCCGACCCGAATGTATTTACCCATTCCAATCCCGTCGCAGGGCTCAAATCCGGTGGTGCTTTTATCATTCAAAGCAACCTTGAAAGTGAGGCGGAAGTCTGGGCCAGAATCCCGGCCACCGCACAAAAATTCATTGTCGATAACGATATTCATGTATTTTACGTCGATGGTTTTAAGATAGCCCGTGAAGAAGCCTCTAACGTAGAATTGCAATACCGGATGCAGGGCAACGCCTTTCAGGGTGCCTTTTTCGCAGCTTCCCCGCTGATTGAAAGAGGCGGCCTGAACGAGGAAAGTCTGTTTGAGGCTATCGAGAAGCAACTGCATGACAAGTTCGGCAGCAAGGGTGACAAAATCGTTGAAGACAATTTGCGTGTTGTAAAACGCGGCTTTGAAGGTACTCATGAGATCAAGGACAAGCCCGTTGGTTTGTCGGTAGAAAAACTGAGAACGCAGACCAACGTGATGCCGATCATGCTCAAGCAACTGCCCAAAGGCGCCGGGCTGGCCTCCGATATCCACCGCTTCTGGGCGCAAGTCGGCAGCTTTTATAAAAAGGGTGAAGGCGAGGCGACCATTGCCGACCCGTTTATGGCCACCGGCCTGATGCCCGCCGCTACAGGCGTGTATCGC
>JAAELZ010000573.1 GCA_024226105.1 Pseudomonadota bacterium
CCCGCTGGCTCCGTTACTCAGCGGGATATCCGCAGGATGGGCGCACCAATTAGAAGACTTCCACGAAGTTTTTGCCAACCTGACCCTTGCACTTGTATTTCTGCATCTTGCCGGCGTGGCGCTCACCAGCCTCCTGCACAGAGAGAACCTGGTCAAAGCCATGATTACAGGACTTAAAAACAGGGGATCAAAATGAAAGTGAAAACTAACTACAGGAAAACGGCAACCATTATGGCCGGGCTTTTAGTAGCGAGCATCGCGCATGCCTCCGGTGAAACATCTATCAACAGCTACCGGAGCATGGGTGCCGGCCCCTTTTCCGCCAGTGCGGGTCAGACAGCCTGGATCAGGGAATACCCGGACCCCAAAGGTGCGGGGACAAGAAGTTGCGGCAGCTGTCATGGCGCTGATTTGGGCGAAGCTGGAAAACATATTAAAACCGGGAAGCGTATTGAACCTATGTCCACTTCCATAAACCCGACGCGACTTAACGACTCTGAAAAAGTCGAGAAATGGTTCCGTCGAAACTGCCGCTGGACCCTGGGGCGTGAGTGCACGCCTCAGGAGAAAGGCGACTTTATTCGTTATATCAATCAATCGTAATCTTACAAACCGGAATACTCATCATGAAAAAAACTGTCTTTATCATTCTACTTGGCCTGCTTTCAGTTGCCTCAATCAGCAGCATCACCAGTTTCGCGGGTCGTGACGGGCGGTCGACGGTATACTCTGGTTCTCAAGATCAGGGTTCTGACGATGATAGCTCGGATGACCGGGATGGGAATTCCTATGATACATGGATAGAGCCGCGTGCAGACGTGCAAGCGTCTCAAAATAACCAATATGTAGACGAATGCGGAAGCTGCCATTTTGCCTACCAGCCGGGCCTGCTCCCGGCGTCATCCTGGGCACGTATTATGGGTGCTCTGGAAGACCATTTTGACGACGATGCATCCCTGGCCACGCAACAAACGACCGAGATTCGCAACTACCTGCTTACTAATTCAGCTGATCAGGCAAGCAGTTCGCGTTCACGCGCATTCGCCTCAGGCACACTCGCGGGTGACGCTTTACCCCGGATTACAGCGACGACCTATTTTCGTCGGGAACACTCAGAAATCCCTTCACGTTTTGTCAGGGACAATCCGGACGTAGCCAGTTTCAGCAATTGTCAGGCCTGTCATCGCAACGCTGACAAGGGCTCATTTAATGAGCACCAGGTATTTATCCCCGGCATAGGCAGATGGGATGATTAAGTTGACCGATTAAAAGACGCAGGAAACCATGTCCGCTCCCGGGCATTCATGATTCCCTGCTAATTTCAGAATAATGGCGGGGGTAACACGACCCCGCCATCAAACCTAAGGCCTTACGTAGGCGTAACCCTGCTCCTGCAACTCCATAATCCGGGCCACGCCTGCAGTGACCTGCTGCACTCCCTCCAGTAAAACAGGCATTTTGCCACTTTTCTTCGCCACCTTGGCCATGGTGTTGCCGCAGGCGCTAAACGTGATATCCGACATGGCCAGACTTTCTACCCGATCCGCGCTTTTACTTTTTTTGGTTAGCAGGCCCAGACCCGGTCCGTAGGCCACCACTTCGATGGCGATATTGTCAATACCATAGGCCTTTTGCATATTAACCGCGTTGTTCAGCGCAATTTTCTGCGTACGCGGATCATCCGTGCTCACCTGTATTACGATTTTGTGCTCGGGGCTATCAGCCAGTGCATTGCCCACAAAAACCATTGATGCAAACATCAACATACCTATATTTTTCAATATTTTACTCATTTAACAATTCTCCAGTAATAGCCTCATAATTAGTTTTCCATGTGCGCTGTGAGGCACATAAAGCGCACACGAAACGATTTTATTTCCCGGGGATAGGTTTCAGTTTCAGGTCGTCCGCTGAGCCTTTAATAAAACCATAATTTGCGTAAATATTTTGTGCGTCATCAGTGCTCAGGTAGTCGAGAAAACGCGCCGCATTATCCGGATTTCTGCCGGTTGTTAGAATACCAATTGCATAACCTACCTTATGTTCCATGTTGTACGGTGCAGGAATGCTCACGCCATCAATGGGGCGCCCTTCGGCCTGTGCATGGGTAACCTCGGTAGTCCAGACAATACCAACATCTGCCTCGCCTTGTTCAATTCGATGCGGCGTCTCACGATGATGACGGGAGGTAAACCAGGTTTTACCTTCAACGGCCCAACAACTTTTGCATTCGCTACCACCGGTCACTTTGTCGTAGAGATCAAGGTCTTTTAGCATTTGTGACCCGTAAAACTTAAAAATGCCCTCAGTCAATGGATTCGGGTGCGATTGCACCAGGTCATCACGTCCCAGATCTTCCGGACCTTCAATCGCTTTTGGGTTGCCTTTCGCCACCATCAACTCCAGTTTGTTGTGGATATAGATTTTGTAATTCTCCATCACACCCTTTTTCTTGAGTTTCTTTAAGTGCCCCAGGTTAACGCTGGCGAACAGATCCGGGTTTTGCGCAGTATTCTGCCCGTCAATTTGCCCCTGTTTCAGTATTTGGCCTTTGAGTATCTGTCCGGGCGGGATGGTTTCCAGATAAATGGTCTTGATATCCTGGTTTTTCCCCTGAAAGTCATTCATCAGTTCTTCCATCGCCATGAACTGGTTGCCCGCAACATAAATCGTTAGCTCAGCGGTATACGAATCACCAATATTACCGTAATCAATTTTCCCGTCAGAATGGAAGGTGCGGTAATCATGACCCAATCCTGATTCGTCTTTTTTTGCAGCAACAGACGCATTTGCACAAAGCGCAGTTGCCAGGCCTAAACTTAAAGCCAGTGCTTTAATTCTCATTTTAATTCCTCCTACAGATGTTTTTATAGTGCCCCGAACTATGCCAGGCGTTAACAGTATGTAAGAGCAAGGCACCGCAGACAACCCGCCTGTCTACTAGAATTGACCCAGGGTTTTTACCAGGTGCTAATCTTAGGGTACAAAATAGAATAATTAGCTCGTAACGCCCGATAATACGGCCAGTTTAACCAGCTCAATAGAAGATTTTGCACCCGTTTTGCGCAACAGATTGGCACGATGCAATTCGATCGTTTTGGTGCTGATATTGAGAATTCTCGCCATCGATTTGGTGGATTCGCTCGCGACCAGCAGTTTTAGAACATCCTGTTCACGGGGGCTGATGTCAGCAAAGCGCAGCCTGATTTCCCGATACTTATTTTGCGCCTGTTTCTCACGCTCTGACAAAATGACTTCATTCCCAACCCACTGAGAAATCAGCTTGAGAATTCGGATGCTCAACTCAGACGTCAATCCTGATTGTTCCTGAAGGCTTTCAGCCAGGAATATTTTTGTACTGGAAAATTCAAGCAAACAATGCAATTCGCTTGCCACATAGATCGGGCATGTTATGTATTTATCCCCTGATTCCCGATCATCATAAGTGTGGATCTGGCTATCGTGTATGGCTTCCTGTGAAAATAGTGGATTAAGTGGAACAGACGTATTTTTATTGGCGGGACTGGCCGTGTAAACTTCAAACTGATGATTTTTATAGTAAGAAAGCAAGGCGTACTCCGCCCTCAGAAAATGCCGGGCCAGGTCAATGATGGACTGCAACCTTTGATCCCGATCCAGATCATGACGGGTGGAAATACTGTACAGGGCTTGCAGTGTGTCACAGCCTTCGTTGAGTGATTGCTCAGATCGAATACGCACCTCAACATCTTCCTGCAGTGTCTGATTCAATTCACGTAGTTCTTCGGTACGCTGCCTGACCGACTCCTCCAGTTGCGCCTGGTGGTGATGTAAGGAATTTTGCGTTATTTTCAATTGCCGATTGGCCCTGGATAAACGCAACAGGCTCAGCAAGGCAATAAAGAACAGAAAACCGAGCGCCACTATCCAGCTTTGATAAGCCCGCCAGAACCCTGATACGTTCAGGGCAACGGGTGGATAGGGTTCGACTTGCAGGCGGCGCAACACCGAATGTACCGCCGTATAGTCCAGGGGTATGGTCCAGCCTGCCCCTCCGGCTTTTAGCGTGGCCATGTCCTCCTGCAACATTCGAAACAGACTTATTGCCACCTCTTTCGCCAGGGCATCATTGGTACCCGGCAATTTGGCGAAAGGCCACTCGGGATACAGGTTCACACTATGCTTCACCGGAAAACCCTCAGTCTCCTTTTCATCCAGAATAGTCAATAGCGACATATCAAGGTTTCCCTGGGCCGCCATTTTCTCCAGCACCCCGCTGCGTACCGTACCGACATCGGCATTACCCTGTAGAACCGCTTTGACCACATCTGAATGGGGAAATCCGAGCCACAAAATGTCCATGTCCTCCAGCGCATTGATATCTATATCCAGCAAGGCGTTTTGCGCAAGCTGAAACCCGCCAAATGCACTCTCGCTGACAGCCGCAAGAGTTTTTCCTTCAAGCATTTCCAGGCCAGTTAGATTACTGTCTTTACGGGCAAATAGAACGGAGCTGAACTGTGTCAATACCTGGTCTTCGAACCTGGCTTTAAAAGTGGCAATCCGGGTGGCGCCAAAGGCCACTTCAAGACGCACATAATGGCCGGGGTTAGTCAGTAAAAAATCTAATCCACCTTTATTGATACTGTGTTCAAATTCCTGATGAGTAAGCGGGATAACCTGAAACTGCTGCCCCGGAATATGCTGACTGAGATAATCAGCAGTGGGTTGCCAGCGGCTGACCGCCTGTGGTTTACCGTTGTAGGCCAACACGCCAATAGAAACACTTTCCGCCATTACTGTCGAAAAAGCAGCTAGCATAGATACAAGTACTACAAGCGTTCGCATATTTGGTAAATTTTGCGCCTTTTAGTTGCGGTTTAGCATCACCGTAGTCTAGCAAAAAGTTTAGGGCGTATTTTTTATCGCTAATTTTGGCCAATTTGCAGCTATATTACGGCGCATATCAACCATCCTGCTCACTGAGATAGATTTAAACATGGCTCGCTCATTCTTTCCCTGGCTCTCCTGGTGCGCCATTACACTCCGCCTGGGGATAGGTTTCGCTGCTATATTAACCTCACCCATTGCGATCGCAGATGTTGTCAAACCCGCTCTGATCGAGATTTCTGCGCACAAAACCGGGCAGGTGAAACTCGAAATACGTGCCAGCATTGAAGCCTTGTTGACCGGCATTAATGCGATTTATAAAAATACCAAAGATGCGCCGAATGCCGAGGCCTATGATGAATTACGCGCCCTACGGGCGGAACAACTGGGGCAGAAATTCGAGCAGTTTGAGCTCGAATTTCTGAGCGCGATTCAGTTGCGTGCCTACCGTCCAAAAGGAGAAGAGATCGTCTCACTGTCCGTTTTGAAAACCGATATCCCCGAACCCGGTTATACCAGGGTGCCAAGAATCAGTACCTTATGGCTGGAGGGTTTATTACCAGAGGAAGCCACGGCAATCAGCCTGGCCTACCCGACACGCTTCAGCGACTATGCGGTGCGCGTACGGCAGGTCGATCTGGAAGCTGAAAAATGGCACTGGTCTGCCTGGGAGTGGGTCAAAACAGAGCGCGAAAGCCAGGCTTTTTCCCTGGACGAGATTTATGCTCAGAAAACCACCTTTGAGACCATAATCGAGTTCGCGCAACTTGGGTTCCTGCACATTCTCCCGCGGGGGCTGGATCACATTCTTTTCATTTTGGGCCTGTTCTTATTCAGCCGCACCCTGCGCCCCCTGTTATGGCAGGTAACCATGTTTACCCTGGCCCATACGGTAACCCTGGGCCTGGCTACGGCCGGTTATATCGAGCTGTCGCCACGCATTGTAGAACCTCTGATTGCCCTGTCGATTGCCTATGTTGGCCTTGAGAACGTATTTTCCACCCAGTTGCACCGGCATCGCCTGTTTCTGGTGTTTGCTTTCGGCCTGCTGCATGGCCTGGGTTTTGCATCGGTTCTTGCAGAGTTCGAGTTGCCAAAAGATGCCTTTTTTACCTCCCTGCTCAGCTTTAATGTTGGGGTCGAGTTCGGCCAACTGAGCATCATTTTTCTCGCCTGGATTATTCTAGCCTGGTTTGTAAAATCACCGGACTATCGACGTTTTGTTATTGTTCCGGGGTCACTTTTAATTGGCACAACCGGCATCGTCTGGACGATAGAGCGGTTGACCTGATTGTCCTGGATGCAAAAAGCGTTGGAAGGCAAGCAATACACGTTGACGCAGCTTGGCGCACTAATGTTAACTGTGTTTCCTGTCACGCCATTTTCAGACTGGAAGCTGAAGACTAATACTCGACCAATGAGTAGAGATCAAACAAAAACGCTCTATTTTATTCAGCCCTGCTGACAAGTAGACCTATTTCCTCCTGCGGGTAAAACCGCATTTTTGGAGCGTCTGAATTCGTATATATGGCCAAATTCAGGCGTATTTTTCAGGTTCTGCCGAACCAATACTCACGTATATTCGTTATATTAACGCTTTAGAATCCCGATCCAACACAAAACCTAGGAAACACCAATGAAAAACGTAAAAATACTCTGGTTAATCATTATCTTACTTTTAGCTTTTTCAGGTTTCCTGATTAACAAGTTTGTGAGCGGCAAGGTCGCACCCTATGAAGATGGCCGAACCTCAGTGGTGCTGAACAAAGACGAGCGTAATCTGATTCTTGCAGAAATGCGTGCCTTTCTGGTCAGCGTTCAGGGCGTGAGTCAGGCGATTTCGGAGAATAATATGGATAAGGTGGCTGAACTTGCTTTTAAAGCAGGCATGGCCGCAGAAGAAGGTACACCAGGCTCCTTAATGCAGAAGATACCACTAGCGATGAAAAAAATGGGGTTTGGCACCCGTGAACAGTTTGACGGAATTGCGCAAACTGCGCGTACTACCAAAGATGCGACTGTAGCCCGCGAGCAACTGGATACCCTGATGCTAACGTGTATTGCCTGTCATGCTACTTATAGATTGCCTGAGCCCATAGAGTAAGCCCGGCACCTTTCTTCCCGTATCCGACGAAGGGCCTTTTATAACAATCTATTTTAGCAATTAGTCGTCATCATCCTCTTCATACTCAGCAGGTAACTTGTGGGCGATACCCTTGTGGCATTCGATACAGGTTTTCCCCTTTTCCAGCCCTGCTTTCATTTTCTTTGTCGCACGCCGGGACTGGTGTTCAAAATCCATCGCTTCATAGCTATGGCAGTTCCGGCACTCGCGCGAATCGCTTGCTTCCATTGACGACCAGACATGCTCGGCCAACTGCATGCGCTTGGCTTCAAGTTTTTCCGGCGTATCAATTGTGCCCATGAACTTATGGTAAAGTTCATTGCTGGCCTGAATCTTGCGCCACATCTTGGCACCCCAGGAACGTGGAACGTGGCAATCCGGGCAACTTACGCGCACCCCGGCGGGATTCTTGAAATGCACCGACTTCTGGTATTCCAGATAAACCGTATCACGCATTTCATGGCAGGAAATACAAAATTTGGTGGTATTGGTGTATTCAACCGCGGTATTAAATCCGCCCCAGAATAAAATGCCGAAAACCGTTCCTAATACAAAAACCACGATTGTGGCCCGCCGCGTAGTTCCCCCCGTATTCTTCTTATATTCAGTTGTCATTAAAAATGCCCGGTCGCAAAAAGTAAAGGGCAACCATTATTCATGGTTGCCCGGTTATGTATCGACCACTGGAATCAAATCATTCTGAGGGAAAACTCACCATATGACTCATGATGTCAGCAATAATCTGATGATCCAGCGCGCGCAGTGCAGGCATATCTTCGCCCGGCTGACCATTGAGAATCTTGTGCATCACTTCCCAGGGATTACCCATCTGTTTGCCAAACGGCTTCATGTCATCAGGCTGTTTGCCGTCAAAACCATGGCAATTCGCGCAAATTGTATTGTAATAAGCTTCGCCTTTGGCAGCATCCCCTTTGGGCGCTTTGCTGGCGCGATCAATATACTTATCCATATCTACCTGGCCCTGACCCACAAAATTAGCCAAATCCGCCAGATCCTGCTCCGCCAGCAGACCACCGTATCCGTGTGCTTC
>JAAELZ010000574.1 GCA_024226105.1 Pseudomonadota bacterium
CATCCTCGCCCAGGTCCGCAGATCCGTGGTCCCGGTCTGGGATTACCAGTTGGCAACAGAACCGCTGAGCGAAGAACAAAAAGACAAGATTGCCTGGCCCAGGTCGCGTCACGCACTGTCGGATTATAACAACATGTTCCACTATTTCCGCCTGACGAAAGATAATCGTATTACCTGGGGTGGTGGCGGTTCGGTGCGTTATTATTTCAACGGCGGAACCGACCCTAGCCTGGCCGATGCGCCGGCCTGTTACGAACAGCTGGCGAGGGAATTCTTTGAATATTTCCCGCAACTGGAAGGCGTCAAGTTCAGTAATAAATGGGGCGGCATTATTGCGACCTCGACCCGTTTTTGCATGGTGCCGGGGGTTGCCTATGACGGGCGCGTCGCATGGTCGGTGGGTTACACCGGGCATGGCGTTGGCGCCTCACGTTTCGGGGCGCGCATCGGCATAGAACTGCTGGGCTACCAACCCAGCGACATCCTCAAATTGCAGTTCGTCACGAAGAAAGCGCTACCCTGGGCGCCCGAACCATTTCGCTGGATCGGAATTCGCCTGACACAGAGTGCGCTGATAAAGGCCGATAAAAACGGCGGCAGGCGCGGCCTGTGGCTTAGGTTCCTGGACATGATGAACATGGGCTTTACCTGCTAATTTGGCCGCCGGCACAAGTTCGGAATCCTTCGTTAACGTATTCATTCAAGCGCGGCCCGTGCCGAGAAGCACTACTGCGCCAGGCTACGGGATGTTGAACCTAAAATCCTCAGTTGAATCTACTGCGGTCGTCTACTGCACTGAATCTCATGCATTTTTTCATTATTTTAAGCTCACCCGTAGAGTGACTACGCGATCGCCTAAAATAACGAAAGAAATACCTGATATTCAGCACATTAGACGCCCTCGCTACGATTCAACTGAGGATTTTAGGATAATGGAAGCGAATTTATCTCAAGGGTTTTGGACAAGTGGGCCTACGAAAACAAAGTGATCCTGGATTTCTCGAGGCCAAGTAAA
>JAAELZ010000575.1 GCA_024226105.1 Pseudomonadota bacterium
ACAATTCCGCATTTGAAACCCATTGTATTACCTTCTTTTTAAGTTAGCCAAACGTCATTGCGAGGAACGTAGCGACGTGGCAATCTAAATGTATCCAACATGCAGGAGCAAATTCCTGCACACTATTACAGCGTTTCTAAATTCTATACACTATGTGACGCTTCACTCGATGACCAAATCAGCTCATGGAAAACGGACAACAATCAAACCGTATGCAACTCATTCATTGCCGCTGCAAAATCACCCTCCAGAATTTTCGGTAAAACGGCCAATGCCTTATCAAGACCGGCATCGATCAATTGTGCTTCGGCCGGACCCGGGCGATTGAGCACATAGGAGACCACTTTTGATTTATCCCCGGGATGCCCGACCCCCACGCGCAGGCGGTGGAAATCTTTGCTGCCCAGCAATCTGACAATGTCACGCAGGCCATTGTGCCCGCCATGCCCGCCCCCGGTTTTAAACCTCGTGATGCCCGGCAACAGGTCGATTTCATCGTGCACTACCAGAATTTCTTCGGGGGCGACCTGATAGAACTTGGCAAACGGCACCAGTGCCTCGCCACTTTTATTCATATAGGTTTGCGGTGCAATTACGCGCACTACCTGCGTGTTGTGGCGAAAATCACCCACCAGTGATTTAAAACGGCTGTTCAGGCTTAAACCAAAATTTTCTGCAGAACTGAGCTTGCCTAAAAACCAAAACCCGGCGTTATGCCGGGTTTGAGCGTATTGATCGCCGGGATTGCCCAGCGCACAAATAAGCTTAATCAAAACAAATCAGCGCTCACTGATGAGGATTTACTCCTCTTCGCCGTCGCTGTCTTCTTCAGAAGTTGCGTCTTCAGCTCCCTCTTCAGCGCCCTCTTCACCCTCGACGCCTTCTTCTTCGTCTTCAGGTTCTACTTCTACCTGCGGTGCAGCAATATGCACAACCAGTTGGCTCGCATCGCCATCGGCATTCAGAATCTGGCTCTCAACGCCTTCGGGCAGGACAATCTCACCCAGAGAAATGGAATCACCCAGGCGCAAAGCGCTGATGTCCACTGCGATATATTCAGGCAGATCCGCCGGCAAACAGACAATGTCCAGATCGTTCATGATGTGCGAAGCAATACCGCCATCGATGGAGATGCCCTGGCATTCCTCTTCACCGGTAAAGTGCAGCGGTATAGTCATGCTGAGCTTGTCCTTACGACTTACGCGCTGAAAATCAACGTGCATGATTTTTACGTCAGATGCGGGATGTACATCGTAGTCACGCAGAATGACTTTTTCAGATTTGCCATCAACCTTGAGTTCCAGAATCGTGCTGTGGAAGGCTTCTTCTTCAAGACTGTGCAGGATTTTGTTGTGATCCATCTTGATGTTGACGTTCTCATCCTCACCACCGTATACGATACCCGGCACCAGGCCTTCGCGGCGCATACGACGTACAGCAGAGGTACTACTTCTTACGCGGCTTTCCGCATCGATAACAATATTACTCATTGGTCACTCTCTTCACTATAAATTAAATCTGTTGAACGACCGACCGGGCTATTCAACAAACAAGTTACTTATCGAGTCGCCCAATGCGACCCTTCTAATGGCTTCCGCCAAAATCTCTGCGATGCTCAGCTGGCGGATTTTTCCGCAGGCCAGGGCTTCGCGACTCAACGGTATGGTGTTGGTCACCAGCAATTCATCCA
>JAAELZ010000576.1 GCA_024226105.1 Pseudomonadota bacterium
CGGGTTCGCGCGGCCGTCTTCGGGGATATAAAATGCAGAAAGTACATCGCTCAGATCACCAATCGGAAACAGATCCTGCGCCTCTTTGGGGGAGATCTCGTGAATACCGATGCCGTGACGATTCATAAACGGCGCCAGGCGGCGCATTTCGTGAACGCGCTCTTCGTTACTGGCAATCTGTAAATAACCCACATCTCTGAACCCGGTGGAAACGCCTGTTTCCTTTTCCAGGTTGGCATAAAGATCGCGACCATGGGTGTATATTTCACACTCCGACTCAGACTTCAACAGGCCCGCTACGATCAGGCCGGCCGCATGCCACGTGGTGCCCGAGGTCAATTGCCCCTGTTCCAGCACCACAACATCACTCATCCCCAGTTTGGTCAGGTGGTAAGCCGTGTTACAGCCGATTGAGCCGCCGCCGATAATCACGGTCCGGGCATGGGTTGGTAATGGATTGGCCATGTTTCTCTTCTCCAGGTTTATCAGGTATTACGCAAAGCGTAATCTTGTATCAGTTGCTGCAAGCGACCGGTTTTGACTGCTAAAACCTGTGATTGCGCCGTACAGGGAATATAAACACCCTTTTTGTTTAATTCAACAGAAGTCGAACGGGCGCATGTTAGTGGAGCAACAAACAATTTTACATGTATTTGTCCATCAAACGCCCACTGAACATATGCCAGGCAACGCCGATATTGCGAAACGGGTAAAAGGCAAAGGGTGACAGCTCTTCCCGTGGCATGGCAACATCTTCACCTGCAATCAATTCCGCAAGTTGTTTGCCCATCATCGTGCCCATCGCAACACCGCGACCATGATAACCCAGCCCGGCATAGGCTTTTTTATCAAGCTCGATGAGATGTGGTACGTGATGCCTGGTTGCTGCAATCAGCCCACCCCACTCAAACTCCCATTTAACATCCTTAAGTTGAGGGAAAATCTTACAGGCCTCAGCCTGCAAATGCCGGGTATCAGCCTGTTGCCTGGCAGGGGAGAACAAACTGCCTCGCCCGCCAATTTGAAAGCGGCCAGTCTCATCGATTCGACAATAAATCATCATACGCCGCGAATCGGACAAATGGTGTCCCTGAGGCAAAAGGGTACGCAACACCTTCTCCGGTAGAGGAAAGGTGGCCGCCTGCAAACTGGCGAGCGGTACGACCTGCCTTTTAAGCCCCGGCCACAGGCCACCGGTATACCCGTTGGTAGCAATGATGAGAAACCGGGCATTCACCTTCACGCCCTTCCCGGTGGTAACCCGCCAGCCTGATTTTGCTCGCTCGATTCCGCTTACCTCGCTTTGAGCAAATAATTTCGCCCCGGCCTGCGCTGCTGCCCTGGCTAAACCACGGCAATATGACAGTGGCTGGACACTTCCACCTCGCGCATCTTCCATACCACCATGAAAAAAGGTGCTTCCCATGAGTTGGTGCGTTTCGCTCTCATTTTTCAAACGCACCGGTGCGCCCATCGCACCCCATTCGTGTACCCACTGTTCAACTTCATCTATCCCGCGAGCACCGTAAGCAGCACGAAAATAGGGAACTCTGCGCGGAGCACAATCTATCTTGTGGCGATCAATCAGATCAAAAACCAGATCGCAGGCGCCATCGATCAACCTGGAAATACGCCTGCCTCTGTCCCTGCCGTAATGCGCCTCGGTCTCTGATGGCATCATTTTCCAGCCCGGATTGACCTGCCCTCCGTTCCTGCCGGAAGCACCCCAGGCTATTTCACGGGCTTCGAGCAGCACTACCGATTTGCCTAGTTCACTTAAGTGAAGCGCGCTCGACAGGCCCGTGAAACCACCCCCGACAACAACAACATCTGCTTCCCGATTTTCGCCAAGCGGCGGATAGTGGGCCTCTTCAGCAGCCGTGGCCTGCCACAAGGAATCCCGAAACCCGCATTTTTCATCATTCATCGGCACTACACTCTTTTGTAAGTTGACAGGCTTTTAGTCTATTGGATGCAACAAAGTTTTTGTACTAATTAAGATTTCATTGCACACCGTAAACCTGAAATCACGGGTTTTGGTATGTACGGCCTTATTACAGGTTTTACATGCCCCATTTTGTGTGCCAGAAAGAAAACGATATGCCTTTTGGGTTGATTGATTCTAGTTCCTTGATCATAAAACAATCATTTATAAACATCCGGGTCATCTAAGCATACAAATATTTGGATAAATTGGCTCAAAACTGGTTCATATACACCCGCCAATCACTTAAACAGGTAAATGGTAAGTATAAAACGCCCTATCGCGTTTCCAACCTTCTTTTTCGTAGAGTGCCTGCCCGGGATAGTTGTCGACAGCTGTCTCAAGGGTTAACCGTTTAAAGCCATTATTACTGGCAAAATCAAAAGCGGCATCCATTAAAAATTTAGCCACACCCTGTTTTCTCACATTTTCGTCGACAAACAGGTCATAAAGCACAAGACGGGATATGAGCTCCACAGAGCAAAATGTAGGATAGAGTTGGGTAAAACCTACAGCTTTACCAGCATCAGATTTAGCTAGAAAGATAATAGATTCACCCCGGGTTATCCGATGTTGCAAGAAGTCACGACACTTATCAATGTCGGGGTCTTCTTTGTAAAACTGTCGATACAGATCGAAGAGAGGAGCGATATCATTCAGATCATGCAGATTTGCTCTGGCAATTTTCATGGGTTTTTCCGATGTGACGGGCAGGGTCAAAATCCTTAAACGCCGATTTAGATACTACGCAATCATTGCATAGTATTTCTTAACGTAGGATGTTGTTTTCCAGCTACAGACAGTGCCTTTTGGCACGAAAAAGACATCACCTTTACTGAAGTCGTGCGCAGTGCCGTTCTCTTCAGTGATCGTTATTTCACCCTCAAGCAAGCATACAAACTCGAAGCATGGGAAAGGTGCCATATCACTTTCAAATGGCGTGCTGTCCCAGAGGCCGACAAACATATCTTCGCTGTCGTTGGTAAAAAAGTTGTAGTCTCGTTGGGTTGGTTTTTGCCCGTTTATAATAAATGGGTCGGTTGTTTCCATCACATCCATTTGATTCTCTGTAACGGAAGGGTCAACTGATTTGACCGCACCTTTCGCCGGTACACCTTGAGGTATTTCTCTGTCAGGATTCAGATAGGTGATGTAAAACTTTCTCAGTTGTTCTTCCTGGACCCAGCTTACTGGTGCCGCATTTCTAAAATAGACGTAATCGCCCTGCTTATATGAATCTAGAACATGATTATCGCCATCTACCATTTTGAAGCCTCCTTCAAGAAGATAGATAAATTCGTCGCCCGGGTAGGGGCCAAATGCCTCTTGCATAGGCGAAGTTGTCCAAACACCGACACTCAATCCCAGTTCGTCATCCTGGTAATAGACATGGAGTGTTTGGGTAGGGAGCTCTGACGCAAAGTCATTGGGGTTACATGTCATCTCCGGCATGCCGGTTTCAGCAGGTCCGTGGGCCTCCAAACGAATTATTCTCTTTTCTGAATTCATACTAATTTCCTCACTGATGACAAATAACTGGATGCAAACACTGTTGAACTGCTTTGTATATTCAACCTGTAGTAAATGTGGGCCACTCGGACACTCCCAACTCATACTAGCTTACTTGCAGGTGATTCGTAAGGGGTATTTCCCTGATAAGCACCGCGAGACCGGGCAAAGTTATAAAATTGCTCCCATTCAGCGAGTTTTCTCTACACAAGTGGAAACCTGATGATATCTATCCGCATTAATCAGCATGGTCAAAAGCAAAATAAGTGTATTTTTAAACGCTCGAACCAACGGATGCGTGGCCTAAATCTCGTAAAATCTCCTTTCGCTCTTTAGCAGAAGAGAGCGTACAAATTTTTAGGAAATAGCAGGGAATTGGAACCGAACTGTGAACTTTGATACCGTTTTCTATGATAAGTTTTGGGGCGCGACATAAAATCAAATAAAATGAGACAAATTCCATCAAGTGCCCGCGTCGTTATTGTTGGTGGCGGGGTAATCGGGACGTCTATCGCCTATCACCTTGGGCACATGGGATGTCAGGATGTGGTGTTGCTGGAGCGGGATGAAATCACCTCCGGGACGACGTGGCATGCGGCCGGTTTAATGGTAACGTTTGGCAGCACCTCAGAGACAGCCACCGAAATCCGCAAATATTCCCGTGATTTATATGCGCGACTGGAGGCGGAAACCGGGCAGGCAACAGGTTTGAACTCCTGCGGCTTTATTGAAGTGGCTACCAATCAGGATTATCTGGAGGAATACCGTCGGATTTCTGCTTTTAACCGGTATTGCGGCGTTGATGTTCAGGAAATTTCTCCATCTGAAGTCAGGGATATGTTCCCTATCGCCAATGTCGATGATGTGCTGGCAGGCTTTTATGTAAAAGAGGATGGTCGGGTGAATCCGGTTGATGTCACCATGGCCATGGCCAGGGGGGCCCGCATGAAGGGTGTCAATATCATTACGGGTGTATCAGCTAACGACGTGACCACACAAAACGGGGTGGTTAACGGGGTTGTCACGGACCAGGGAACCATTGCGTGTGAATATGTAGTCAATTGTGCCGGTATGTGGGCACGCCAGTTTGGTGAAAAGCACGGTGTAATCATTCCCAATCAGGCCGCAGAGCATTACTATCTGATAACAGAGAACATTGAAGGGATCAGCTCTGACTGGCCTGTACTGGAAGACCCTTCTCATTACGGCTATTACCGTGAGGAAACCGGCGGGTTGATGGTTGGTCTCTTTGAAGGCAGAGGCGCAGCCTGGAATGTCGGAGGCATACCGCAGGATTTTTCGTATGGGGAGATCCAGCCGGACTGGGATCGTATGGGGCCTTATCTGGAAAAATGCATGAGCCGGGTTCCCATTAGTATGGAGGCTGGCGTTAAGAAATTCTTTTGCGGCCCGGAAAGTTTTACGCCCGACCTTGCGCCTGTGGTAGGAGAGGCATCCGGGCTTAAAAACTACTTTGTCTGTGCCGGTTTGAATTCCATTGGTATACTGTCGGGAGGTGGTCTGGGGCGCGTTATGGCGCACTGGATTTTGAACGGCAGGCCGGATGTGGATGTAACGGGATTCAATGCAGACAGGGTACAAAGATATCAGGGCAATCCAGAATATCGACGTAGCCGGGTTTCTGAGTCTCTGGGAAAAGTCTACAAATGCCATTATCCTACCAAGGCGCCTGAGACTGCACGGGGAACAAAACGTTCAGCACTTCATGACAGGTTGAGGGATGCCGGTGCATACTTCACTGATGTTAGCGGCTGGGAAGGAGCAAGTTGGTATGCGCCTTCACCAGAGCAGGCTAAAGTTGACAAACTGTCCTGGGGGAGGATGAACTGGTGGCCCTGGTGGGAAGCCGAACATAAGGCCTGTCGGGAAGCTGTAACACTCACAGACATGAGTTTCATGGCAAAATTCATGGTTCAGGGCCGCGACACGGGAGAGGTGCTCGATTACATTTCAGCTAACCGGGTTAATGGAGATGCTGGTCAGATTACTTATACCCAATGGCTCAATAAGGAAGGCAAGCTGGAGGCCGATCTAACGGTTACCAAGCTTGAAATCGACAAGTTTCTGGTTGTTGTAACCGATACCATGCATGGACATGCAGAAACCTGGTTACGTCGAAATACTCCTGAAGATGCCCATGTCTTTATCAGCGATGTAAGCTCAGGTCTGACACAGATTAACCTTCAGGGGCCAAAAAGCCGGGCCTTGCTACAGGCTTTGACCTCAGTTGATCTTTCAAATGAAGC
>JAAELZ010000577.1 GCA_024226105.1 Pseudomonadota bacterium
TCCTACATTGGACAGGTTTTATTGGTAGTGATCGTGGTGGCACAGTTTGCCGCTGCCGCAGGAGTTTGGGATGCTAGATAACAAAACGTTTAAGTACGTTACGGCACTGCATACCTTCACCGGACCCAAAAAGGCTGCGCCCTTTTGGGCCGCTTAACTAAGACGTTATGTCAGAAGCCCTCCGGATTTTGGTCAATTTCTTAATTACGGCAGCATTGTCAATCGGCGCTGCTGAGCTAAATTTTCGAGTAGATGAGTGGCTTTTTCGGAACGTGGGGGGTGCTCTGTTTTTTTTCAGTGAGCACTATTCAAGTGACACCTACATGTTTGCAGTCTGGATCTATGATGCATTTAGGCTTTTCGCGTATGGTGCCATCGTCGCTCTCTTAATGTTGTTGCTGAAACCCAGACGAATTGTCCTGTATGGAATAGCAAGTATCGCGCCACAAGCTTGGCTCTTTGGTTCAATTACGGTCATCTTAAACGAGTCTATTCATCACTCATCACTTTCGCTGATCTCGTTACTTACAATTCCACTTCTGTATTGGATCTTCAGCCGTATTAGTGAAAACAGACATAACAAGGCGTTTAAGACGGACGGAACCTGTCAATGAAAATAAGACACTTATTTGTTGAAATTAGTGTTGTCACGCAACCTTTTCCGAGTCGTTTTCGGTTACCGTTGCCGGTTTGTTGATCCAGGCAGCTGCCGGTAATGATGCGGCGACAGGCATCCTGCCCTTGAAGCGCTTTGGGTTTAGCTCAAATGCGTCGCTCAAAGCCACTTGCCGCTTTTCAAGAACTGCTTCAGCTCGACCATAATGAACCGTTTCTGGTGTCAGCATGGCGATCCCGGAGTGCTTGTGTTCGCAGTTGTACCAGCTAAAGAATATGCGGCAGAACTGTTTGGCATCCTGAATGCTGCCGAAGCGTTTGGGAAATTCCGGGCGGTACTTCAAAGTTTTGAAATGGGCTTCAGAATACGGGTTATCATCGCTCACATGAGGGCGGCTATGGGTTTTGGTAATGCTGAGGTCAGCCAGCAGATTGGCCACCAACTTGGACTTCATGCTGGGCCCGCGGTCAGCATGCAGGATCAACTGGTCGGGACCAATATTTTGCTTTTCACAGCTCTGACCAATGAGCTTTTTAGCCAGTGTACTGGCCTCGCGATCAGCGACCATCCAGCCGACCACATAGCGGCTGAAAATATCCAAAATCACGTACAGGTAAAAGTAACTCCAGGTCACCGGCCCCTTCAATTTCGTAATGTCCCAGGACCAGACCTGGTTGGGCGCTGTGGCCAGTAACTCTGGTTTGCTATAGCTAGGGTGGCGCAGCTGATTACGTCGTTCACGCACTTCCTGCTGCTCATCCAGAATACGATACATGGTGCGCTCTGAACACAGGTAGGTGCCTTCGTCGAGCAGGCTGGCGTAGACACTCGCTGGTGCCTGGTCGATAAAACGATCAGAGACTAATTGCTGGTGCACTGCATGGCGTTCCGGGGGCGAGAGCTTCAGTGGTGGCTCAGGCCGTGGCAGCGGTATCGTTGCCGGTTGCAGGTGACGATAATAGCGCGAACGATTGAAGTTCAGGGCATCGCAGGCTGGCATGACCCCAACATCCACGGCAAGGCTTTTTATTACCCTCATGAGTTCTTGTCCTTGTCCGGATTGCCCATCGGAATCTCCAGGATCTCGGAGAGTTTTTTTTGCACCTCAATGATGGTTTGTGCCTTCTTGAGCTGGCCTCGCAGGCGTTCGTTTTCCTTGTTTAGTTTTGCGATCACACGTCTTTCGGCGGTAGCCGGATCAGGCTTGCGACCACGCTTACGCGGCGCCAAGCCACCCAGTGCACCTTCCTCGCGTTGCCGTCTCCAACTGGTAAGATGTGAAGAATACAGACCCTCGCGACGCAACAAAGCGCCAATGTCACCACGGCCTTTGCAACGGTCGGCCTGTTCAAGAACAGAGCGCTTGTATTTGGCACTAAAACGCCGCCGAACTGCCTTGGCTTCGACCTCGGGGTTGGGGACCTGGGTAGTTGTCTCCGGCGTTTCTGCCGGGTCTTTTCCAGTCGCCCTACGGGCTCCTTCCAAAGACCCGGCAGAAACGCTTGTTTCAGGGTTATTATCTTGATTATCAATCATACGAGTTACCTTCCTTTTGCTACAGTAATTTAATCTGTATCAAGTGTCTCGCTTACATTGGCAGAGAGGGTGGCTTGCTGCGGCTTGGTACCTGACCAATCAGAAACAAGGCGTGAGTGCTTTGGGCTTGCAGCGTGTACTGGGTCTGGGTAGTTATCAGACTGCCTGGACCATGTTGCATCGATTCCGTCGTGCCATGATTCGTCCAGGA
>JAAELZ010000578.1 GCA_024226105.1 Pseudomonadota bacterium
ACTCAGCTAGACTTGCGAGGTGGCGGGTTATTTTTAGGAACTGATCATGCAAATCCTGGACAGGATAATGGCGTATTCGTAGATGGGATTAATAATATTGCCGATGGGATTGGAGGAGGGCGTTCAAAATTCCGTGTCAGGTTTAATTTAAATTTCCAGCACGCTATCGAGGCGGCCTTCAAAATAAATACTCAGTTGAGACAGTGCCTGGCTCCAGTTCTGGATTGGCATTGTCCATTTCTCTGTCGCATTTAATATGCCTGCGTAGAGTAATTTTAACAAGCTGTTTTCGTTCGGAAAGGCACCCTTGGTTTTGGTTAGTTTTCTAAACTGGCGGTGTACCGCTTCGACTGCATTGGTGGTGTAGATGATCCGTCGGATCGGTTCCGGGTATTTGAAATAGGCCGATAACTGGTGCCATTTGTTGCGCCAGGATTTAATCACGATCGGATAGGTATCACCCCATTTGGCTTCCAGTGCATCCAGGGCGGTTTCAGCCGCGTCCAGACTGCTAGCACGATAAACCGGTTTTAAATCCACCATGAAGGCCTTCTGGTTCTTCGAAGCCACGTATTTCATCGAGTTGCGAATTTGATGAATGATGCACAGTTGAACTTCTGTTTTCGGATAGATGCTCCCTATCGCTTCAGGAAAGCCTTTGAGGCCATCAATGCAGGCGATGAGGATGTCTTCCAGGCCTCGGCTGTGCAGGTCTGTAAGTACACTGAGCCAGTGGCTGGCACCTTCGTTCTCAGACAGGTAGATACCAAGGATTTCCTTCTTGCCTTCGAGATTGAGCCCGAGCAGGGTATAAATAGCTTTGCCAATATAACGCCCGTCTTCCCTGATTTTGTAGTGCACGGCATCGAGCCAAACGATTGGATATACCTTTTCCAATGGCCTTTGACGCCATTCTTCTAATTCCGATATCAGTCGATCCGTAATGGCCGTCATCGCACCCGTGGATATCTCTACACCATATAAATCCTCAATGTGGTAC
>JAAELZ010000579.1 GCA_024226105.1 Pseudomonadota bacterium
GCATATCGCCCGTTTCATCAACGATCACAAAGCCGCCGCGTCTACCTCTGTCAAGGTGCAGGCCTTCGTGTTCTAAGGAATGCACAAATGCCTTGCCATTGTCTGCGGCGTAAAATGCTCGAGTCACCCTTTCCGAATAATCTTGTTTGGTATCACGGAATTTAACAAATTCACCTTGCTCTCTTTTCGCCGCGTTTTCTTCACGCATTTTACACTTTATGCCATGTTCGCGCTCGTATTCCAAAGCCCATGATTGAAGCTCTCTTTTATCAAAAGAGGGCGTTAATCTCTGACCTGTTTCGGGGTTGGTGAGATTAGACACAACATGCAAATGCGTATGCTCTGTATCACTATGAGCAACAATAAAATACTGGTGCTTTTCCAAGCCCAAACGCTGCAAGGTTTCCAGTGCTTGCGCTTGCATATGTTCGCGCTCTGGCTTTTCATCTTGCGACCATGAAAGCGAATAATGGTAAACACCGCCCACTTCGGGTTTTCGTCCAGCCAAAGAGCCGCCAGATGATTCCTTCAGGGCTTCGGCGTTCATATCAGTCCATGCCATGATAAGCGCGGCTTTTTTTATATCGTCTGTGTGCATATTTCCCGTTTGCGTCCATTCAACACGCTCGGCGGTGTCAGCTTCTTTATCGTGCATAAGATAGGCAGCTACGCCCTTGAAGCCATGACCACGGTTATTAACCTTTGGAATCACTGACAACCCCCATAATGATAGTGTCTAATGCTTTTAGAATTTGACGCATATAAACCGTGTCGGCTTTACCGTGTATATGCTCGTTTCTGACTAGCTGATTCAGGTTGTTGCCGATAGACGATAGCTGCGATACAAGCTGAACATTCGCTAAAGGTTCGCGAACAATCACAGCGGTTTTAATCAAAGCTCGCCTTTGATATTCCGAAACCGACAAACCACTATTGGCCGCCTTTTTCTTAATGGTGGCAAGCTCGGCAGAAGTTAC
>JAAELZ010000580.1 GCA_024226105.1 Pseudomonadota bacterium
AGTTTGAACGCTTTAAGCGCGAAGGCAAAACCATATTATTTGTCACTCACGCGGTGGAACTGATTCGCAGCTATTGTGATAGCGCGATTTTTTTGCACAAAGGTGAGATACGGCGCCAGGGAGAGCCGCGCGATGTGGTGCATGATTACCTGGATATGTTGTTTGGCACAGAAGATGGTTCATCAGGTGCCGAGGGTAAAACGGTGCAGCCCCTTGAGCCGGTTTCGGCGGCCACGTCGCCAGCGGGTGACCACCAGAAACAGGTCGGACACGAACTCAATTCAGATTTTCGCCTCGACGGTGCGCGCCTGAGAAAATCCTATAATGCCTCTGAATATCGATGGGGTGAGCAGCAAGCCAGGATTATTGATTATCTGCTTGAATCCGGCGGGGTCGTGGACCCGGTGGTGTTACAACAGGAAGAACAAATCAAGCTCACTATGCGGGTTTATTTTCACCAGGCACTGGATGATTTGATCTACGGCATTACCATCAAAACGCTGGACGGGACGACCGTATACGGGGCCAATACCCGTGAGCGGGGAATAAGGCTCGCTTCGCGTAAAAAAGGCGAAATGGCAGACATAAGTTTTACGCTGAAAAATAATCTTGTTCAGGGCAGTTATTTTGTCTCTCTTGGGGTCGCGCAGCACAATGACACTGTGGATAACCTGGCGCTGGACAGGCGTTATGATCTGTTTTCGATTGCGGTTGATGGCGAACTGCAAGATTTTGGGCTGGCAAACCTCAACATGGTGTTCGAGGAACACGACTCTTGAGTGTAAAGGAAACACACATAAAACCTGAAATCAGTCTGACCGAAGCGGTACCGGCCCGATTTGCTGTAGGCAGGGGGCAATATCAGATTTTACAGGGGAAAATAGACTGTGCAGGGCATGACGTTAACGCACTGCGCGTCAATCAGGCTGCTGAACGGGCGTGCCGGGTTGAGCTTTTTCCGGGCCGTGAACCCGGCACGCTGGAGTTTTTCATCTCGATACTCTGGTTGCCGGCGGATGTAGGGAAGCAGCATAAGCTGACAGTGGCACTGCTCGGCAGTGACCATACGCAAAACGTAATTGAGCTGGGTAACGTCGAGTTAGTTGAATCCCACAAGGTGGATACATTGCCGGGTAGCACCCTTGGTGATTTGCCATTGATCGCAATTTGCCTGGCAAGCTACAACCCGGATCCCGCTCGCTTTGCCCGCCAAATTGAATCAATTTTGTGCCAGAGTTACGAAAACTGGTTGCTTAT
>JAAELZ010000581.1 GCA_024226105.1 Pseudomonadota bacterium
CTTTTTTTTTGCAGCGAGCCCCGGATCTGACATAATCAAAGGTACCTTAAGCCAGTACACACAGAGTCCCCTCTACGAGGTGCCTTCTGTGACTGGTTCAGGGGGCTCGCCGCCCCCCGAAACCCCGGGCATCCACTGCGAAACTTTCGCACTTTGGGTGCGAATCTTTCTTAGCGGAGTGAGAATGGAAAAGCGCACGAGAGAGATCAAAATCCGCCTGACTGACTCAGAGCATCAGCTTCTGATAGACAGGTGTGATCGAACCCATCTGGCTGAATGGCTGCGTCAGCTCGGTCTGGGAGAATACACCGCTAGAAAGCGCCGTCTGCCTGACGTTGCGCCTGAGCTGCTGCGACAGGTCAGCGGGATCGGCAACAACCTCAACCAGATCGCCCGCCGCCTTAACCAGCTCGACGGACTGAACCCTACTGAGCGCGTTTCCCTGCTTGCGGTGTTAAACAGCCTCGACCGCCAGCTCGGTGAGCTGCTGGAGCAACACCGTGATCGTTAAAATTCATTCACGCGGCGCCGGTTCGGGTAGTGGTCCCGTTGATTACCTGCTGGGCAAAGATCGCCAGCGTGACGATGCACGAGTGCTGCGGGGAGACGCCGAACGCACCCGCGAACTGATTGACGGCTGCGACTTTGCCCGCGGTTACACGTCTGGTGTGTTGTCTTTTCAGGAGGCCGATATTGCCGACACTGAAAAGGCACGGCTGATGGACGAATGGGAACAGACACTGATGACCGGTCTCGATAAAGACCAGTACGCCTGTCTTTGGGTTGAGCATCAGGACAAAGGCCGCCTCGAGCTGAACTTCGTGATCCCCAACATCGAGTTACAGAGAGGGAAACGTCTGCAACCCTATTTCGACCGCGCCGACCGTCCCAGGGTAAACGCCTGGCAGACGCTGACTAACGACCGGCTCGGACTGCGTGACCCCAATGACCCCGCCTATCGTCGCCCGCTGACACAGGCCAGCGACCTGCCTCGTGACAAACAGCAGGCAGCGGAAAGGCTGACGACCGGCCTGATGAACCTGATGGCACAAGGCGCGATACGCAGCCGGCAGGACGTGGTGGCTCAGCTCGAAAGCATTGGTCTCACCGTTGCGAGGGAAACCAAAAGCAGCATCAGTATTGCCGACCCGTCCGGCGGCAGAAACATCCGGCTGAAAGGAATGATTTATGAGCGAGATTTTAAATTTGGCGAAGGGCTTCGAGGAGAAATCGAAGCAGCAGGCGCAGGATACCGAGCAGAGCGTGAAGCGCGAGTTCGGGAGGCTGGAAACGTCTATCAGCGCGGAACTGCAATCAAGCTCGCAGAGCATCAGCAACGCTATCCGCGAACAGAACGGCAGGCTGACGGGCATGATCAGAGCGACCACCACCACCGCGCTGGTCTGGATAGTGATCTGCGCTGCGCTCCTGATTGGCATCCTGAGCGGGATAATCTGGTTTCAGGGGAAGATCATCAGCTCACGCCTGAGCGATATCGACGGCTACAGCCAGCAGTTGGCGAGCCTGAAAGCGAAAAGTGGGGCGGGGGTAACGATCTACAGCGACGACAGCCAGAAGAACGGCTATCTGGTAGTGCTGCCGGTGAAGGCGCACGGCGTGGAAACCTACACCTCAACGGCGGGCAATACGGTGATGAAGTACACCGCGAAATAACCCCACCAGAACGCACAGAAAAGCCCCTGAACGAATTTGACCCACAGGACATAGAAAACCATGACCGAAATGGAAAAACAGCTTCTGAGCGCCTTAGAGAGCTTACAGGCAAGCTACGAACAACAGCATCAGGCGTGGCAGGAAAGCTACAGCAGTTTGCAGCACATGTTCGAGACTACCTCGCAGGCACTGAACCGCAGCGACAGGGCTTGTCAGCACTTGAGCAATCAGGTGAACAGCTTGCGCGGTCAGGTCGAGGGCTTGAGCAACAATGTCAGCCGGTTAATGCGCTCGTAAAACAGCACGAACACCAGCTGAAACTGGAAAAGCAGCAGACCCGCTATCACGGTCCGACGCTTTAGCACCGGTCATGCGGGATGACCCACGTAGACGCAATATCATCTTGGTGTACAATGTACATTAATAGTACAAAGGGAATGACACAGTGAGCCATGCGATAGAGTTTATCGAAACGCCGATGTTTACCCGTCAGATAAAGCAAATCGCCACGGACGACGAGCTCAAAGAGCTCCAGAAATCGCTTATTGAATCACCGGACAAAGGTGACCTCATCAGGCAAACCGGCGGGCTGCGAAAAATAAGAATGGCGACCGGCACTCAGGGGAAAAGCGGCAGTGCTCGGGTGATTTACTTTCTGGCCACCGAGGAAATTATCTATCTGGTGATGGCCTACCCGAAAAGCACCAAAGACAGCCTGACGGACGCCGAAAAAGCCGATCTGAAAAAGCTGACGAAACTACTGAAATACGAGGTGTAGCATGAGTTTTTTTGACGAACTGAAAGCGTCACTCGAAGAAGCCGTCGAGATCAAACACGGCGTTAAAGCGCCTGCCCGCGTCACGCGCTACGAACTGGCTGACGTGAAGGCTCTCCGCGCCCAGCTGAACGTGACGCAGGATGAAATGGCGAAGGTGCTCGGCACCAGCCTCGATACCATCAAAAGCTGGGAGACGGGCAGGCGTAATCCGACCGGGCTGGCGGCAAAGGTGCTGGCGACCATACAGGCCAACCCTAAATTCTTTCAGGAACTTGCCTCACATTAAGGCTTTATGACGGAAGGATTCGACAGGAGCCGCCGTTCGCGTGTAACGTTAACTGCAGAAAAAAACAAAGCCCCGATAAATCATGCATTCAACTTGGCGGAAGAGTCATGATCGATCAGGGCTAGGCACAAAACCTAAGAAGGATATTAGCACATGCACAGTGCAAGACAACAGCCCGCCATAAGCTCAGGCGTGAGTGACTAACCCAGCCCTCGACCTGTTCAACGACCGCTTACCTAACAAGCCGTATTTTTCGGACGATCTGCACTTTGGTGTACGCATCGCGGGGAAAGAGC
The DNA here is from genome assembly GCA_024226105.1 of Pseudomonadota bacterium. Classification (GTDB taxonomy): domain Bacteria; phylum Pseudomonadota; class Gammaproteobacteria; order Arenicellales; family Poriferihabitantaceae; genus JAAELZ01. The sequence continues at coordinate 3,035 of JAAELZ010000581.1, forward strand.
GCGCGATTCTGGCGAAATACATCCAATTCAACCAGCCTCACGCCATGTTCTGGCTTGGTTTTGACGTTGACCGCATCGGTGCAGCCATTGACTGGAGCGACCGCAACGCGCCCGCGCCTACGCTGAGCATCACCAACCCAGAAAACGGCCATGCCCACCTGCTCTATGCTCTGAAAACCTCGATACGCACCGCACCCGACGGAAAAATGAAGCCGCTGAAATACGCCGCCGCTGTAGAGAATGCGCTATGTAAAAAACTGGACGCTGACGTGGGGTATTCGGGGCTAATTTGCAAGAATCCGAACCATGGTCACTGGAAAATTGCAGTCTGGCAGCCTGAACTCTACACGCTGGACTGGCTGGCTGATTCTCTCGACCTGAACGCCGCGAACGACAAAGAAATTATTGCCGACTACGGTCTAGGCCGTAATTGTACCCTGTTTGATAAAACCCGTAAGTGGGCGTACCGCGCTATCCGTCAGGGATGGCCTGAGTATTCCCAGTGGTTACGGGCATGTTATGAGCGAGCTGGTGTCTATAATTTGCAATTTCCATCACCTTTAGATGATGGTGAGGTGATGGGTATAGCTAAGAGCATTGCTAAATGGACTAATACTCAGTTTAGTAAGGACTCTTTTATTGATTATGTATTAATGACCCACTCTTCTGATATCCAAGCAATAAGAGGAAAGAAAGGAGGGGAGGCTAGTTCCGGTGGCGGTCGGCAAAAAGGAAGCATTGTTTTAACATCAGAGAGAACATTAAAACCATGGGTTAATCTCGGGATTAGCAGGTCTTCCTATTATAGGCGGAAGTAGATTTATCTATCAGACTGTCTATATGAGATTTTCTTTTTTGTATTTTTTTGTTTTCAATTGGTATCTCATTCTTTTTCGTTGGGTACTTTAATCTTGCAATCATTTCGCTTGGGTCCAACAGCTCATTAATTTCCAAGTTAAAGAATCCTACTTTCATGTGACCAAAATAAGCACTATATAGATATGTTTGCCAAATTATTTTTTTGTCCTTCACTCTGTTAAATAGTAAAATAGATATTACTTGCTCTCTTATTTTCCTTCTTAGTGTTCTCTCGTAGCGACTAGTTATTGTCCTTACTAGTTGTTGTTCTATTGTGCTCCCCCCTTGAGTTATTTTTTTTGTAGACCTTACATAAATACATCTCATTATGGCTATTGGGTCTACTCCATAATGCGTTTCGCTCCTATGGTCTTCGGCTAGCAGCAGTACGCGCAGGTAAATCTCATCTATTTTTGATGATTTATCCCTGTTTTTATTTATGTATTCAATGCATAAATTCAGATCTCTATTTATGCTTTTTTTTCTATGAAAAATAAATCCAAGTAAAAAATAAGGTAGTGATAATATAGTTATTAATGCTTTCATTTTTTACTCGATATCTCTTTAAATTTATCGTCTTGGAAAACAGCCAAACCAGAGGCATCAGCAGCTGTTGTTTTAAACTCACCATCTGTTTGTCTCTTCGCTTTTTTTAGGCTAGCAATCAGAGAGCTTCCTCTTTGTTCTCCTTTAGGATCTCCCAGGAACGTTATGTGAATGCTCATTTTGTTTCTTATTAAATAATACCTTTCTATTGTTAGCAAAACATCGCCAACATTTCTGTTTCTACCCGTGTACGGTCTATGCTTACCATCATTTTCAATGTCATATATTTTTTCCACCTTCCCTATTGCTCTAGTTGCCGATTCATTAATTAATGTCATCATGTAAAATGAAGATAGGCCTTTATAGTTCTCCATTGATGATAATGTAGTTGTTGTTTTTAGATAGAAAACCCCAGAGAAAGACGGCGGCTTTTTAAATATATCCCGTATAAGGAATACTGACACGGCACTTAAAATTATAACTATTAACCCTGCAATCAAACTCCCAATGTTGTTCGATTTGAACGCGAATTCTACTATTGCGGCAAACATAAATATCCCCTTAAAAATTGTATATAGCGATTGTACTACTGAAGCATTTCGTTGGTGAGACCATTAACAAGCCTATATCAGATAACAGCCTTTCCTACCGAAGGGCTTTTTTTTTGCAGCGAGCCCCGGATCTGACATAATCAAAGGTACCTTAAGCCAGTACACACAGAGTCCCCTCTACGAGGTGCCTTCTGTGACTGGTTCAGGGGGCTCGCCGCCCCCCGAAACCCCGGGCATCCACTGCGA
>JAAELZ010000582.1 GCA_024226105.1 Pseudomonadota bacterium
AAGCTGGTTGCGCCACTCCTTAGATAACGTCGTCTGCTGACCCAGTTATAGGTCGTCCAGCCCAGAAAAAACCAGCTGATAGCGAGCAAATCCAGAAGGCGTAGTGAGTAGGGCAAAGTTGAGGGTAACTGTTTGCTGATGTATTAAGGTAGCCGGGACAAATAATCTGCGATGGCCTGTATATCGTCATTTCCGAAATCCTGCAGTATTTGCACCATCGCCGGGTCAGAGTTTTTTCGAATTTTGTCGCGTATCCAGCTCAGTTCGCGAACCAGGTAAGGATAATGCTGATTGGTCAGGCGTGGATAGTATTGCTCTTCGTTGCCGAGTGCGTTATTGCCGTGACATGAGATGCAGTAGGTTGTATAAAGCGTCTCGCCTTTTCCCAGTTGTTCTCCATCCCCCTTTACCGGGTTCGGGTTGGAAGGCAGAGAGGCGGTATACGCAGCAATATTGGCCATACCCTGTAGCCCGCCCAGAGTTTCCATATCCGTAAACGCGTACATAGTAGGGTTGATGCGTTTTTTGGACTGGATATCCAGCAATTGTTTGAGAATAACGCGTTGATGTTGCCCGGCAATAGAAGGATATTCACCCTGTTGTTGGCCAAAACCATTTTCACCGTGACAGGCTGCACACAAGGGGTAAATTTTCTTACCCGCTTCAGGATCAGGCCTAAGGGTGACGGCTTCATTCAATTTAGCACTGTCTTCAGCGTAGGCAGGAGGCATCACCGCCAACGATAACAGGAGCAGAACCGTGCTTGAAAGTAGACGGGGTGACAGCATATATATTAAAATATTAGTTATTACTTATTTGACTTGAATCATAGCATATTGAGCTTATATAACTATACTGCACCCCGTTTTTTTTAGCATCATCAATCGCGCATGAAACACAATTCTTTAGCCGCATTATGGCCTGTTGCCTTGTCACTTTTGTTGTTCTGCAGCCCCGGTTTTGCCCAGAAAAGTAAAATCGTTTCATTCGACCTTCCAGGGGGCGATATTGTTGATATCCGGCAATACAGAGCAGATGGCGATAAGCTCCTGCTGGGTTTTGCCTGCGATGAAGGCACGGGGCAGGCGGCAATGAACGCAGCGTCCGTATTGTCGGATACGGCAATGGAAATCTGGATGCCGGATTTGCTAAGTGCGCACTTTTTGCCAAAGCTTAAAAGTTCTCTGGCAGAAATTCCATCTGAAGATGTGGTGGCACTGATAGATGCGGCTATCGCTTCGTCCGATAAACAGGTCTATTTGATCTCCAGTGGTGGTGGCAGCGCCTTATTGCTGAGAGGCCTGGTGCAATGGGAGCAGGAAAACCCGGAAAGGCTCGATGCCCTGCAAGGGGTGATACTGTTGTATCCACGTTTAAACGCCAGCCCTCCAGAGCCCGGAAAAGATCCGGTTTATATTGATGCCGTTGGCAAAACCAGGACCCCGATCGCAATTCTGGAAGGAGCTAAAACGCCTAATAGCTGGGCTCTATCGGCGCTAAAGGAGAAAATGCAGGCGGGTGGAAGCCTGGTGACCACGGCCCTGATCCCCGGTGTGCGCGGTTTTTTTTACGAGCGGGATAAACAAAGTTTGCCTGAAGATCTCGCCACATCCCAGTTGGCAGGCCTGGTGCGTGCGAGTGTCATTAAGCTTGAAATGCTTACTCAGTGAGATAATAGTTCGTACCTGTTCCAGAACAGATCGTCTGTAAAATTGTCTCAACATCAAATATAACCCGAATATTTCATGAAATGTCCGGGCGAATACCTTTAAGAGAAATATCGTGAAAAAATTTTTCTGGCTTGTAGCGGTTAAAGTAGTTGCAGTGGCGGCACT
>JAAELZ010000583.1 GCA_024226105.1 Pseudomonadota bacterium
GCGGCCAAACTGCACGACATTCGGTTTCGCCAGATGGAAGGCGGGCTACCCGAACAGTTTCGTCAGGAAGATGAACTGGAGCGCCAGCGCGATGTGCACGATGACCTGATCACCCGCGGCCTGTCCATCATCACCGATTCCTACCTCGATCAGCTTGATCGTATTTGCGAGCAGGAGAATATCGAATTCTCGCGGCGTTCACTCGAGGGCAAGAACTACCGCGAGTTGACACGCGAGACCAATAGCGGTGAATACGATTTGCTGGTGATGGGTGCGCAAGGCCTGGGGGCCGTCAAAGACAGTTTACTGGGCACGGTATGCGAACGCGTTAGCCGGCGTAGCGAGATTGATACACTCGTCATCAAAAACCCGAAGCAAAACATCAGTGAAGGCCCGATTGTCGTGGCGATCGATGGCTCTGCCTACGCCTATGGTGGCTTATTGCGTGGTATCGCTCTCGCCAAACGATGGGACCTTGAGTTGCATGTAATTTCAGCTTTCGATCCTTATTACCACTACGTTGCCTTTAATCGAATCGCAGGCGTATTATCAGAAGAAGCCGGCAAGGTATTTCGTTTTCAGGAGCAGGAACAACTCCACGAAGAGATTATCGATTCCGGTCTGGCCAAAATTTACGACGGGCATCTCCGTATTGCACGCGATATCGCAAAAGAACATGACATAAAAATCGTAAGTAAACTGCTCGATGGCAAACCCTGGGAAGCAATCGCGAAATACCTTAAGCAAAACCGCCCGGGTTTATTAATAATTGGAAAAACTGGCATTCACGCTGATGATGAGCTTGATATTGGTGGCAACAGCGAAAACCTGTTACGCCTGGCGGGATGCGCCGTATTGCTAACTCATTTCGAGTATCAGCCGGAAATTGAACGCCTGGCGGATGTCACCACTTCATGGACTGTTGAAGCTGAAACGCGCATGGAAAACGTACCAGGTTTTGTACAAAACATGGCGAGAACTGCAATCCTGCGCTACGCTCAGGAACGCGGTCATACCGTCATTACCGAGAGCATTGTTGAAGAAGCGACCCGACAACTCATGCCCGGCCATGCTGAAAAAGCCATGGATGAGATCGTTACCGCCTACGATGCGGGTGAGCTCAAGCGTAGCCTAACAGCCAGGCCCATGGTATGGAGCGAAGCTGCTCAGACCCAACTGTCGAACATTGAAGACGAAAGCCTACGCAGTAACCTGGCCATGAGAGCCGAAAAAAAAGCGCGCGGAACCAATACGTATATTGTTGAACTGGAGCACATCGCTGCATTCATCAACGAAACACCCGCCGGCTTCCAATGGCAGGCTGCCGCATTGGCACGCCTAAGCCGGGTACCCGAAGGGTTTATGCGCGATACCTCGCGTAAACGCATTGAAGAATACGCGCGACTCAATTCTCTGGGCAAAATTACACTTGAAACAGCTGAGGCGGGCCTTGCACAATCACGCGAGGCCATGCAGGGAATGATGCAGACGCAAAACACACCTGAAGCCGGGAAAAAACAAAGCATTTGCCCTTTCGCACGAATGGCTGAAGCCAAAATCGCACCGGATAGCAAGGTTCAGGGAAAAAAACCGGCTTCTGTTCCTGGTCAGGAAAGTAATCAAGTTGGCATTGTCTGGACACAGGATGCTGAACACAAACTGCAATCCGTGCCTGCGGGTTACTGCCGTGATATGACGCGCAAAGCGGCTGAAAGCATTGCAGAAAAAGGCGGTGAGGCAAGGGTCAATGCAGAGTTCCTGGAACAGGTTCTTAATACCTTTGGCCAGGGTTCCGGCACGGTTGAAGAGACGCTGGTCTGGGACGAAGAGGCCCGTCAACGCATCGCTAAAGCACCTGAAATAGTACGTGGCATGTTAATACAGGAAATTGAAACCTGGGTGAAAAGCCGTGGCGAGAATCGCGTAAACCACACCGCAGTAGATGCTGCCAAAGCCCGCTGGGAACAACAGGGCGTATTTCACCTGGCACCGGACGACCCGCGCAACCATTAGTATGAGTTCAGCCTTGGAACTCTCTTTGCTGGCAATCAATCTTACACAGCGGTGCAACCTGGCATGTGAGCATTGTTACCTGGATGCCACCACGCTTCGAGACGGGCAAGCGGGAGAAATGAGCACCGATGAGGTGTGCAAAATTCTGCAAGATGTGGCCGCAATGGATAACGGAACCATGGTAGTACTGACAGGTGGTGAACCGCTCGCCCGCCGGGACCTTGAAGACATCGTTCGCTTTGGCGCCGACCGGGATCTGGCAATGGTGCTGGGCACAAATGGCACCCTGCTGACCCGGCACCGGGTGAAGCGCCTGAAGGAAGCCGGCTTAATGGGGGTTGGCATCAGCGTAGATTCACTCGACCCGGAATATCATGACCGTTTCAGGGGCCAGACCGGAAGCTGGCAAAAAACCATGGACGGGATAGACAACTGCCGCGCCGCAGGGCTTTCCTTTCAGCTGCACTTTTCCATCACCGACGGCAACGTACATGAACTGCAGGATATGATTGAGTTCGCACGGCTTTTTGAAGCACGCGTACTGAATATTTTTTTCCTGGTCTGTACCGGGCGTGGTGAGTCCTTCAGCGACATCTCACCCTTGCGTTATGAGCAAACGCTGTGCGAAATTGTCAAAGCGCAGGCCAAATACGATGATTTGATCATACGCCCTCGCTGTGCGCCTCATTTTAAGCGGGTTGCTTTTCAGCAAAACCCGCAGAGCACGATGAACCGCCTGAGCGGTCGCGAAGGGGATGGCTGTATTGCCGGCTTACATTACGCACGTATATGCGATGATGGCAAGGTCACAGCCTGCCCTTACATTGAAACCGAAACGGGCAATGTTCGGCAGAAACCCTTCAGCTCAATCTGGCAGGAATCCATTGAATTCAAACGGCTGCGTGAGCCTGAGCTCAAAGGGCGCTGCGGGCGTTGCGAATATCGCCAGTTGTGCGGTGGCTGCCGGGCACGACCGTTAGCGGCGGGACATGAACTGATGGACGAGGATGAGTTTTGCAGCTATGTCCCACGCACAGACAAAATCATTGAACCCTTGCAGGAATTTACTGGCGATATAGGCTGGACGGATGAAGCACACATCCGACTGCAAAGAATCCCGCGTTTTATCCGCAAAATGGTGAAAAAACGCGCTGAAACCTTTGTCGCGGAACAGGGCGAAACCCAGGTAACCAGCGAGCACCTTGCCACCCTCTCAGCGAAACGCTTCGGTGGTAAACCACCCCACCGGCCATCCTGATGAAAAGCGTAGAAACGCTCATTATTGGTGGTGGAATCTCAGGCTTGAGCAGTGCCTGGCAATTGAACCATAGTGGCCGGGAAGTATTGCTATGGGAAGCAAAGAAACGCATGGGTGGGAAAATTGCAACCCATTCCGATCAGGGCTATACCACCGAGCAATCCGCATCCATGGTGCTGAATTTTCGCCCTGAGGTAAGCCATTTCCTCAATGAAAGCGGCCTGGACAATCATAAGTTGCTACGCACACCCACCTCCAGACGCTATTTGGTTCACCAGGGTATTTTGCAGGATATGCCGATGAAAATGGCCGGTATGCTGTTCTCACCGCTATGGTCTCTGCCCGGAAAACTACGCCTGACGCTTGAGCCTTTTATTTTAAAAGGTGCCTCTGAAAACGAAAGTGTGGCTGATTTTATCCGCCGCCGCCTGGGCAATGAAATGCTGGACAAGGCATTAAGTGCCTATGTTTCGGGAACCCTGGCCTCAGACCCGGAACTGGCTGACAGTTTATCCGTATTGCCACACCTTACGGCTCTGGAGCAACGTTATGGCAGCCTGACCGCCGGGGTTTTTGCACGCAAAGTTCTAAACCGGAAAAAAGCGGCCGTGACAGAGGGTTTTTCATTTCATGGCGGCATGTCAACGCTGATTGATGAATTGAGCAAACCATTGCTGGGTAAAATCCGTACCAGCCACTCGATTAACAATATTTGCCGACATGGGCGATACTGGCTGGTGACGGCACAAACCCCCGAAGGTGAACAGAACTGTCTGGCTGAAAACCTGGTGCTGTGCACGCCTGCTCCACTTAGCGCACGATTACTAAATAGGCTTAACCCGGAACTGGGTAGCTTACTCAAGGCAATTGACTATGCTTCCGTTTCTGTGGTGCATCTGGGCTATCACAGGCAACAGGTAATACATCCACTTGAAGGCACGGGTTTTTTAACACCCTGGCGTGAAAAGCTCCACCTGAACGGCAGTATGTGGATGCACAGCCTTTTCAAGGATCGCGCTCCACAGGATCATGTCTTATTGAGTAACTACATGGGCGGTGCGAGAAAGCCCGAAATAGCAACCTGGGATAATAATAGACGTATCGATTCAGCAAACCGTGAACTTAAAGCTCTGCTCGGTATAAAAGGCGATGCTGAATGGACGAGAATTGATGTTCATCAACAGGCACTGCCGCTATATCATGGAAAATACGCCCTCAGACAGCAAAAAATAGCGGATCAGCTAATAACCATGCCGGGGCTCCACCTGAATGCCAATTACCTGGGCGGTGTTTCAATCCGGGATCGTATTGTCTGCGCTCAAAATCTGGCCCTGGAAATGAGCCGGCGCGACGCACTCAAGCAACAATCGACTCTTCTCGCCACGCGCCAGACCTGTCGCGCCTGAGCAAAATCATGATGGTGCATTTATCCGGACATAAAAAGGTAGAGGTAGATTCTTTGCCGGAAGAGCGCCCTTTCAACCCGCTGCGCCTGACTGGATTCGTGTTGCTCATGTTACTGTGTATATCTTTGTGGCTAAGATGGTACACGGGTGCCGTATCGATGCCACGTTATTGTGATAACCCAGCCGATACATTGCACTATCTCGAAAAAGTGTTGACAGAAAAGACCCCGGCAAAGCTGGAAAGCCGTCGGCCATATATTATTGCTGCCAAACTGATCTATATCATTCCCCGGCAGCGGGATGAGCCTGTAGCCGATTATCTACAGCGTCTTAAAATCCGCATCGCTGAGCAATGTCGGTAAGTAAACAAAATCCCGGCCTGAAAACTCTGGGCCTGTTCAGCATCATATTGTTGATTGCCGGAACCTTCCTGTTCCTGGTGGCGCTGGCGCATTACTGGCAGGTCACGCTCAAAGAGCGTACCGATTTCAAAAATAACGAAATCTCCAGTGTATTACACGGAAAAACGGCTGTAGAGCAAAAACTCGTTGGTGTCGTCAGCGATATAAATTATCTTGCGGCCTACGGTCAGCACTACCAGACCCGCTACGGCAAGGCCTATTCTTTATTCGACGAGAATAATGCACAAAAACGAGCATTAACCCGGTTCCTGCGCGTATTCAGTGATGAAAAAAAGGTGTACGATCAGATTCGTTTCCTTGATCCCGAGGGTAACGAGAAAATACGGATTAACTACAACGATGGCTCACCCTACCCGGTTGCGGTTCCGGATTTACAGAACAAATCTTCACGTTATTACTTTCGAGATATCCAGGCATTGGGCAAGGGTGAACTCTATATTTCACCGCTTGATCTGAATATTGAGAATGGAGAAATAGAGATACCCTACAAGCCCGTCATTCGCGTGGCAAAATCTGTGTACAACGCCCAGAAGCAGTACAAAGGTTCGTTGTTGCTTAATGTAATAGGCAATGAACTTTTACAGGCTTTTCGCGATGCAACGGATTCAGCCAGAAAGCATATCATGTTGGTAAACAAGGAGGGTTACTGGATCAGCAGTCCGAATAAAGAACAGGAATGGGGTTTTATGTTTGACCGCCCGGACAACTTCGCGACGCTTTTCCCCTATGCGTGGGATTCACTTAAGAATAAACCCGAAGGCCAGATCAACACCGCCAACAACTTGATCACCTATACCACGATCTACCCCCTTCCCGAGGCATTTCAAACAGGTTCAACGCCGCGCTGGAAAGTAATCTCGGTGGTGCCGCGCTCCCACCCGGCACTACGGGGTGCATTTGGGAAATATCGATTTTTATATGGCTCTATACTACTGCTGCTTGCCATGGGTTCCTGGTTGTTGGCCAGCACCATTGTCCGGCATCGACAGTCGCAGATGCAGGTCGCATTCGAGCAGCGCTTCAGACAGGTTCTTGAACACATTGATTTGCTGGCGGTGGGAATGGATATCAATGGAACGATTACGTTCTGTAATCAGGCACTGGCGCAGCTAACCGGCTGGAGCCGGGAGGAAATGCTCGGTAAAAACTGGTTTGAAACCTACCTGTCACATGAATATCGCTCCACAGCGCGACAAATAATGCGAGATCTCTACTCCGGTGTGATCGATGAAATCTCAGAGGATGCATTGGTTCAAAATCGCAACGGCGAATTACGCAAGGTCGAGTGGAACCATACCCTGATGAAAGATGCGGATGGTGAAATTATCGGCTTGACCTGTATCGGTGAAAATGTCACCGACATCCGGGCACAGGAAAAGCAGATACTCACGCTTTCCCGGGCTGTCGAACAAAGCCCTGTGGTGGTGATGATCGTCGACACACGCGGCGAGATTGAGTATGTTAACCCCCGGTTTACCGAGGTGACGGGGTATATCCTGGAGGAAGTTGTCGGGCGAAACCCAAGTATGTTGCGGTCCGACACCGACGCCGATGACAAAAAGTATAAACATCTCTGGAAATCCATTAAGTCCGGGAAGACCTGGCACGGCATTTTTAAAAACCAGAAGAAAAACGGCGAAATTTACTGGGCATCGGCCAGTATCTCTGCGTTAAGGGATGGAAAAGGCAAAATCGTAAATTATATCGGTGTACAGGAAGATATAAGCGAACGTCGCAAACTTGAATCGGAACTGGAGCAACGTAATGCTGAAGTCGCCCGCTCTAAAACGCTCGCAATCGTTGGCCGCATGGCGTCAATGGTCGCACATGATCTTCGTAACCCCCTGTCGTCTATAAAAATGAGCCTGCAAATTCTGAGCAAACCCGGCCAGGATGGTAACGAAGCATACACCCGGGAATACAGCCAGGAATTACGGGAAATCGCCCTGGATCAAGTCGGTTACATGGAAAATAATCTTAATGACATGCTTAACTATGCACGCCCACCTGCCCTGAAACCCCAATGGCTGGATTTTAAAAACGTGATGAACGAAACCATCAATATGCTTCAGGGTGTGATTAAAAAACACAATGCTGTGGTACAGGTCAATATTCAGACGGGGTTGCCGACCCTTTATGCAGATCAAAGCAAGCTCAGGCTCATTTTCTCTAACCTGATCAGCAACGCCATACAAGCCGCGGCCCAATCAGGCA
>JAAELZ010000584.1 GCA_024226105.1 Pseudomonadota bacterium
CAATGATTACAAAAGTGGCACGATTGTATTTGCAGGAGGGACATCTCATACCAGTTGTCCTAATTCGTCGATCAGGTGCTGAATTTGTTCAGACGTGTGGTTTGAGAAAACCACAATCCGCAAGATACCCTCTTTTCCTATACCGGCGTAATGGGCGTGTTGGATTGCAATACCACGCTCCATCAATGAACGATGAATCTTCTTCATGGTATCTGCATTGCCAGGACTGAATGCGGCGATTGGAATATCACTTTCCTCCACCTCGAAGCCAAGGCTGCTGATGCCTTTCTTGAGTAAGCGCGCATTTGCCCACAGGCGTTGTCGCCACTGTGGATTCGCAGCCACCTGTTCAATTCCAGCCAGGGTGGCCGCCGCCAGTGGAGGTGGTACAGCAGATGCCCCGCCAACGACATGTCCATGCATTACTGACTCGATAAAGTTGGCAGGCCCGGGGATGACGCCGCCAAATCCACCAAAAGCCTTGGCCAGGGTCCCGCCATGGAAAAGACCATCACCACCCAGGCCAAAGTGCTCATATACGCCTTTACCATTGGGGCCCAGTACGCCCATGGTATGTGCCTCATCAAGCCACAACAATCCATGGTAGGGCTCAAGGACTTCAGCGATTTCCGGGGCCGGTGCTATCTGACCGATGGTGGGGAAGAGCCCGTCGCATAACATTATTGGCTTCTGTCCCGGTTGGATATGTTTTTTGAGCTTTGTTTCCAGGTCACCCATGGCCATGTGGGCAACGGTGTACATGGGCACCGCCATTGCCCGGGCCGCGTCGAAGACACTGAAGTGTGAATGCTCATCGATAAAAATCACATCAAATTGGCCATTTCCATGAAGTGCTTTCAATCCGGCAAGGTTGCTCAGGTAACCGGAAGGCAGATAGGCGGCCGAGTCCGTGCCGAAGAATCCGGCAGCTGCCCGCTCCACCTTAAGATAAAGCGGGCTTGTGCCCATGCCCGCCCGGCTTGTTGCGGTGCTGTGGCCATAATCCTGCCAGGCACGGATACCAGCTTCCATCAATCCGCGATCAGCGTGCAGACCATAATAAGAGGTGCCACCAAAATAGAGGTAACGCCGGCCATTGAATACCGTCTCGGTCGATGGTGCCGACTCAATCAGGTAGGCAGGGTCATCCGGTCCCTGATGTGTCTTCGTGTTGATGACTATCCCCATAAATCAGATTGAAATACATCCACCACGCCTTTGTTGTAGCTCAAGCCATTCGGGTGATCGTATTTGAGAAGCAGGGGCCCGTCGATATCCACGAAGTCACAGAGTTGTGCGACCACGAAGGAGGGGGCCATTCCCAGCGATGTGCCACTCATATTGCCAACCATTAACTGGCAGCCTCTTTGTTTTGCCGCATATGCCAGCTTTAATGCCTCGGTCAGACCACCGGTCTTGTCGAGCTTGATGTTGATCATGTCGTAACGTCTGGCTGAAGCCTCGAGCTCACCTGTGTGCAGGCAGGATTCATCACTGGCCAGGGTGATCGGCGACTTGAAACCTTCGAGTTGTTCATCTCCACCACGGGGAAGTGGTTGCTCTATCATGGCTAGATTCAGGCTTACACATTTCGGAATCACCTCTTTCAGCATTTCAAAATTCCAGCCCTGGTTAGCGTCAACGACGAGTATCGCGTCCGGTCTGGCTGCGCGGATGGCGGCGAGCTTTTCATAGGGCTGATGGTCGCTCAGTTTGATTTTCAGAACCGGGGCATCAGCCGCTGCTGCAGCTTTTGCAGCCATTGCTTCGGGTGTGTCTTCCAGTCCGATTGTAAATACGGTCGTTACCGGCTTCGGGTCAATACCTGTTAGTTGCCAGATGCTTTTACCTGACTTCTTACACTCCAGGTCCCACATGGCGCAATCGATGGCATTGCGCGCGCCACCGGCTGGCAGCAAGTCCTGCAACTCCTCACGTGTGATTCCTTTGCGGATTTGCGGAGCGAACTCATGCACTTGCGCAAATATGCTTTCAGCACTCTCGTCTTGATAAAATACACCCTGGGCCTCACCGCGACCGATATAACCATCCTCGGCCAACCGCACGACAATACCCCGCGAGTGGATCCACTCAAAATTTGAGATACGAAATGGCTGGGTTAACTCCCACTCTTCAATATGTACACAGATTTTCATATGTATTTACTCACTAAAAGTTGATTGAATGTACTCCACGATAGCTGCACAGCCATCGATCATGGGATCAACGCAGGGCACACCGGTTTGTTCCGAAAGATCATCCAGATACTGACGGCGATCCTGTTCCTGGAGAGCCGAAGTATTAACGCTGATTCCTACGCAACGGATAGCGGGGTTGACGCGTTGCCCCGTTTGTATATGTAACTCGATACACTCGGCGACCGATGGTAACAGGTAGTGTTCCCAACCGGCGATCGAAAGCCTGGTGGCATCGTGACACAGAACGATTGCGTCGGGTTGGGAGCCGTGCAGCAGTCCCAGGCTGACACCTGAATAACCGGGGTGAAACAACGAACCCTGGCCTTCGATCACATCCCAGTGATCTTCATCGTTGTCGGGTGAGATCATCTCGGCAGCACCGGATATAAAATCAGCCACCACGGCATCAATGGGAATACCTTCGCCGGCCAGCATGATGCCGGTTTGTCCCGTGGCGCGGAAGGTGGAGTTCATGCCTGCCTCACGCATGGCGTTATCCAGTGCGAGTGCGGAATATTTTTTACCGATAGCACAGTCGGTACCTACCATTAATACACGTTTACCGGATCTTTTTATACCGGTGCCCACGGGCAGGTCAGCGGGGGGGGTTCGAACGTCGATCAAACAGGCCCCCGAGGCTTTGGCAGCGGCTGCAACGGCTGGGAAATCTGCCAGCTTGAAGTGCAATCCACAAATGATATCCATACCGGCCCCGGCTGCTTCCTCGATGGATGCCCACCAGCTTTCTGGCACCACACCACCGATCGGTGCAACACCGATGAGCAGGCTTTTTGCACCTGCCTTCAGTGCCTCGGCAACGGACATGTCTGGCACACCCATGTCGATCCCGCAACCGGCAAAGCGTAACTGTCCTGCAACCAGGTCAGGCCGCCAGTCGACGATACCAAAGCCCGTTTTGGCATAGGTCGGGTCGGTCAGGTCACCGATCAGGATCAGGTAAGGTGCCTTCAGTTGCACCGTGGTTAATTTTGTCATCAGATACGGCCTTTAATGATTCTTTTCTTAGTGCCTGTCGGTCCAGTTTTCCGATGGGCAACATGGGTAGTTCATTACGAATAAAAATGGTCTTGGGAACTTTGTAGTTGGCAAGCTGTTCACGGCAAAAAACTGCCAGTTCATCTACAGTTATCGTTATACCGGGCTCACGTAGTATCCAGGCGTGACCGACCTCCGAAAACAGCTCATCGGGCACCGAAACCACCGCCGCCATGGCGACAGCTGAGTGTGATTCAAGGACCTGCTCAATTTCAAGCGGAAAAACGTTGTAACCGCCGGAAATAAACATTTCCTTCAAACGTCCTACCAATCGGTAATGACCATTTGTATCCTCGATCGCCAGGTCGCCCGTACACAGCCATCCATCCCTGATGGCTTCGGCGGTAGCAGCGGGATTATTCCAGTAACCCCGCATAATGAAATCACCTCTTGCCTGGATTTCACCAGTTTCTCCCGGTGCGGCAACATTTCCGCTGGAATCGACAATGCGGACGTCATATTCCGGCACCGGTTGCCCGACGGATGTGGACAACAGGTCAATATCATCACAGGCCTCGACAAAAGTGAGGGAACCGACGGATTCTGTTTGCCCATAGGATGTGCTTAGTCTTGGACAGATTTTGAGCAATTTGTGCAGCAGACTTTGGGGTGCAGATGCACCGCCCCAGACGATTAACTGCACGGATGACAGGTCGTATTGTTTGAAATCAGGATGGGCCAGGCACAATTGAAATGC
>JAAELZ010000585.1 GCA_024226105.1 Pseudomonadota bacterium
CCCAGGTCGCAGAACCACGCAAAAACCATCAATCGCCGAAACAAGGTATCTCAACCTTGATGCGCACGATAAGAATCAAGTAGAAAGGGCACTAAAACAGGGTTATTCACGGCGGCAGGTACTGCGGATGATGATGGCTACCGGCGTAACTATGGCGACGGCTACCAGCGTTTTTGATACCGCAAGCCAGGCGATAGCACAAACCCCTAAAAAAGGCGGAAAAATCAAATTCGCCGCCAGCATCCACGGCCCGAACGACCAAATGGATCCGTCACTGTTTACCTCGGGTATTGATTATACCCGTGGTCGTGCAACTTATAACAGCCTTGTCCAGCATGATGACACGCTCACCCCCCAACCTGAGCTGGCTGAAGAGTTCTCTCCTAATGCAGATGCAACAGAGTGGACATTCAAGTTACGCAAGGGCGTTGTTTTCCACGATGGTTCACCTTTTACTGCTGATGATGTTATCTGGAGTATGAATCGCCATTTGGGTGAAAACTCAACCTCGGTGGTGAAAGCGGTTGTCTCATCGATCACCGAGTGGAAAAAAATCGACAGTCATACAGTTAAAGCAATCTCAAGCTCACCCAATGCAGATCTACCAACCATCCTTGGCATGTTTCAATTTAAAATCGTCAAGCAGAATACCAGTGATTTCCGTCTGGGGATTGGTACCGGCCCGTTTACGCTGGAATCATTTGAAGCTGGTGTCGGTTCAAAACACAAACGTAACGAAAACTACTGGAGAGACCCTGCTCACCTTGATGAAATCGAGATATTTGCCATTACCGATTCGGTTGCCCGCGTCAATGCACTAATTTCGGATGATATACAACTGTCAGAAATGGTTGATCCTAAATCCATCAGACAGATTGAAAGTAGCGAGGGTGTTAGTCTGATGTCGGTTCCAGGTGGTTCATACATGGGCATTTGCTGTATGAAAAATTCCTTACCGGGTAGCAACGATGATTTTGTCAAAGGTATGCAATATATTCAACGTCGTGACAAAATAGTCAAATCCTTCCTCAAGGGTCATGGCACAATTGGTAATGACCAGCCGGTCAACGCCGCCTATGGCGCAGACCATTGCTCGGAACTGCCACAACGGGAGTTTGATCCGGATAAAGCAAAATTTCACTTCGAAAAGGCAGGTATCAATAGTGCTGAGCTTCACGTGGCAGAAGTTGCTGCTGGTGTTGTTGATGCATCCCTGCTTGCACAACGTGAGCTTTCCAAGATAGGCTTCGATCTGCAAATCAAGAAAGTACCGAATGACGGGTATTGGGGTGCAGTATGGATGAAAACACCACTGAATGTGGTCGGGTGGAATATGCGACCCACCGCAAATTCAATGCTGTCAATAGCTTTCGCCCCGGACGCAGCCTGGAACGATACCTTGTGGAAAAACGAAAGAATGGGCGAATTGCTGGTTGCTTCACGTGGTGTAACCGATCCAGCCTTACGCCATGAAATGTATTGTGAAATGCAAACCATTGTGAATGAAAACTCCGGCATGGTGATTCCCGCTCATCCCAACTACATTGACGGCAAGAGTGACAAGGTACATGGCTTGCCGCAAGTACCTTTGGGCCAGCTTGGTTCCAGTGAATGGCCAGAGTTTGCCTGGGTTGATTGATCTGGATCGATTGGCAGTGACTAGTTCAGCAGATCTTGTATGAATAAATTCATACCAGGTCGGCTAATATGCTGTTCACAGTTAATATTGTGCCATTTAGAGTGTTTAGATTTTTGCAAAGACAAGCCGCGAAAACCCAACAATAGCTTGCTATTGTAAGGCGCGTTCTCATGACTGAGACGAGCAAATATTCTGCGCTGTTTGAGCCGGTGAAGGTAGGCCCGGTGACCGCACGAAATCGATTTTTTCAGGTGCCCCATTGCAATGGGATGGGGCATTTGCGGCCGCAAGCCGAGGCCGCAATGCGTGCGATGAAAGCCGAGGGTGGCTGGGCGGTTGTGTGCAATCAGGAAACCGAAATTCACCCAACATCAGACTTGTCACCCTATGCCGAAAACCGGCTTTGGGATGAACGTGATATCCCAGCCTTGAAACTCATGACTGATGCGGTCCATGAAAAGGGAGCATTAGCGGCGATAGAATTGATGCACAACGGCAATCGCGCATCGAACCTGCTAAGCCGGGCGCCTGTTCTGGCGCCATCGGATATGTCCATAGATGCAGTGTACCCGAAACAGGCACGAGCCATGGACAAGGCCGATATTCGCGATTTCCGCCGGTGGCACCGTGATGCTGCGATCCGGTCGCGGGATGCAGGATTTGACATCATTTATGTCTATGCAGGGCACCAGATGACACTTGCCCAGCATTTTTTATTGCCTCATATGAACCAGCGGTCAGATGAATACGGCGGTAGCCTGGAAAATCGCGTGCGCCTGACACGCGAACTGCTGGAAGAAACGCACGAGGCGGTTGGCGATACCTGTGCAGTTGCCTTTCGGTTTGCGGTAGATGAAATGTTGGGCGGTGACGGCATGCAGGCGGCCGAAGAGGGGCGCGCTATTGTCGAGATGCTGGCCGAGTTGCCCGACCTTTGGGATGTAAATGTGTCTGATTGGGCAAATGATTCTGTGACCACCCGGTTTCAGCAACAGGACGGCTATCAGAACGACTACATCTCATTCGTCAAAGGCATCACCAGCAAACCTGTTGTTGGGGTCGGGCGACTGACTTCGCCTGACATGATGGTTTCTATGATCCGCAAGGGTGTCGTCGACTTCATCGGGGCCGCGCGGCCATCCATTGCTGATCCGTTTCTGCCGCAGAAGATTGCAGAAGACCGGATTGACGAAATCCGCGAATGTATCGGCTGCAATATCTGCGTGTCTTCGGATACTCTGGGGGTACCGATACGCTGCACCCAAAACCCGACAATGGGCGAAGAATGGCGGCGAGGCTGGCACCCTGAAGATATTGCTCCGAAAGGATCGGAAAACGAAACTCTTGTGATTGGCGCGGGTCCGGCGGGCCTGGAGTGCGGGATGCAACTGGCGCGGCGTGGATACCAGGTGACGATAGCGGACGCCGATCAGGAACTGGGGGGCCGCGTCCTGCGCGAAAGCCGTCTGCCTGGTCTGGGCGCGTGGATCCGGGTTACCGATCATCGGCTTCACTATCTGCGTCAGCGTGCAAATGTGCAGATGTTCGTCCAAAGTCATCTGAGCGCGGATCAGGTGGTGGAGCTGGATATTCCGAATGTGTTTGTCGCAAGCGGATCGCATTGGCGCCGTGACGGGATTGGCCGCAACACATTGCGCCATCCTCCCACGATTGAGCCGGGCTGTACGGTTCTGACTCCCGATGACATTATGGACAACAAAATGCCACCCGATGGGCCCGTGGTCATCTATGACGATGATCACGCCTATCTCGCCGGGG
>JAAELZ010000586.1 GCA_024226105.1 Pseudomonadota bacterium
AAATAACCTTCAGGCGGAACAATGATACCCCCCGCGCTCTGAATGGGTTCGACCAATACCGCCGCGATAGAGCCAACGGAAACGGATTCCAGGTAGTCAAAACTAAAATCCAGGCAGGCAAGATTACATCGTGATTTACATTGCGCGATGGGGCAGCGATAGCAATTGGGCGCGGGAATGGCGAGTGCCCCCGGCATGGCGGGGCCATAACCTTTTCGCCCGTGTGCATAGGTATTTGAAGCCGCGCCATAGGTGGTTCCGTGCCAGGAACCCGTCATGCCCACAATTTCAAAGCGATCGGTATACAGTTTAGCCAGGCGAATAGCGGCTTCGTTTGATTCTGCGCCGGTATTCAGAAACAAAACCTTGCCAAGCTGTTCTGGAAGTAAATCGCAAAGCTCCTTGCCAAGATGGGCGATGGCGGGCGAAAGCATGGTGCTGTCGAGATGGATGACCGACTTCTCAGCCCGCTTCATGGCCTGCAGAATGGCCGGATGATTGTGGCCCAGTGTTGCGCACATCTGGCCGGAGGAAAAGTCAATAATGGCTCGATTTTCAGATGTGTAGAGATAGGACCCTGATGCACGGCTTATAAATTCGCGAACAAAATCGCGGCCGTAATGAAGCAGGTGTTTGTCCACCAGTTCCCAGAGTCCCTGAGTGTTATTTGGTACTTCTGGGCGGCAGGCAGAACTTGTGTGTGATTCCTGATTCTTGTTAGTATTACTCATGATTCAAAATATCCTGTATTCCTCAAAACGTGGTTGTTACATCGGGTGAATAATTATCGACGTCCATCTCTAAAAGCCGTCTCAACCTTCGAAGCCGCGGCACGGCACGAAAGCTTTAAGGGGGCGGCAGAAGAACTTTTCCTGACGCCCTCGGCGATCAGTCATCAGGTTAGACAGCTTGAAGAGCATCTTGGCGTAAATCTGTTTCACCGGCTCAGCGGCGGGCTTGCCATTACCGATGCCGGAGCGGCCTACCTGAGAATGTTGAGCCCTGCTTTTGCAGGGATTGACGATGCGACCCGGCAGGTGATGGAACTGGAATACTCCGATCAACTGACCATCAGAACGCCCCCTGGATTCGCCAAAAGATGGCTGCTGGATCGTTTGCCGGATTTTCTTAAGGCCTGCCCGGATGTTGACGTTAAAGTCATCGCAACTTCCGAGGTACTCGATTTTCGTAAAAAGAATATCGACATAGGCATTTATTACGGGCGATCTATCTGGCCGGGCCACGTCGTTCGACCTTTGCTGTCCGAGCGTGTACTGCCTATGTGCAGCCCGGCGTTTAAAAAGCAGGCAGGCAAGCTTCGAAGGCCTGCCGATTTGCTCAAATTCACCCTGATTCATACCGAGCGCAACCTGGTGACCTGGAAAATGTGGTTTGCGGACCGGGATGTTTCTGCTTTGGAGGACTTGCGCGGCGTGTGTCTTGATCCTTCTGAGCTGGCGATCGACGCGGCTGTACGTAATATCGGCATCGTTCTGGAGAGCGATATGCTCGCTGCTCAGGAACTTGAAAAGGGGGCACTGGTTCCCGCCATTGAAAACAGTGAAAGCGAAATTGTTTCGTACTACCTCGTTTACCCCGAGGAATATGAAGGCCTTCCGAAGGTCGCAGCTTTTAGCGACTGGATCACCAGCCTGGCAAACGCCGATCTTCTCAAATAACAGAGAATCGCCTGGATAATTTTGGCGTTTTGAAGTCATTCGCAAACAGCGTTATTTTTCGTCACTGGATTGATCGTTTTTCAAGGTAAACTAATGAGGTGAATTTTGGCGGACAATCGTTAGCCTCACAAACGCGTAAAATTTGACTGGCAGGTGAGCAAAATTGATGCGCGATTACGGCTCAATAAAACTCACCCGCAAGATGACGTATTTGCATTTGCCATCAGGAGCCTGTCGGGTTTAACATATTTCGATCAAAAATCATGAATATCGATAAACTCAGTTTATTCTGATCGTCAAATAGAGTGACTATTATCCTCACACAATAAACTGATTTTATTCGATCTCATGAATTTTGCTTCAAAACAGCCAAATCCGACAGGCTCCGGGGCAGGGTATTGGGTGATCCTTTGTGGCAGAAAGAGGGAAGCTTATTTTCTGTCCGGATTATTAACGCTCCTAAATATGAACAGATGACGGGTGGATAAAAACAGCGCCAACTTCGTTCCCTTAACGCCCGTCAGCTTTTTGCGGCGGGCAGTCGCTGTTTACCCCGATAAACCCGCAGTCATTCATGGGCAGCGTAGTTACAGCTATAAGGAATTCCATGAACGTTGCTGCCGGCTTGCCTCGGCGCTGTCCCGGCGTGGAATTGGCCCTGGTGATACAGTGGCGATTATGGCACCCAATATTCCTGCCATGCTGGAAGCGGCCGTGGTTGCCAAACCCGATGAAAAATGGGGTGAAACGCCATGTGCCTTTGTGGCGCTAAGGGATGACTGCGAGGCAACGGATAAAGAGATAATCGAGTATTGCCGGGATAACCTGGCAGGTTTTAAAACCCCCAGAACGGTTGTATTCGGTCCTTTGCCGAAAACAGCAACCGGTAAAATCCAGAAATTCGTGCTGCGTGAGCGCGCGAAACAACAAAGTTGATATCATGAGGCTTCAGCATGAAACTTAATCTGCTCAATAAGCGGGTCATTATCACCGGTGCATCAAGTGGCCTCGGAGAGCATTTTGCGCGAGTGTTAAGCGCTGAAGGAGCGAAAGTCGGGCTTTTGGCGCGCCGTGTAGACAGGTTGGAGGCGTTGGCCAGTGAGCTTGAAACGCAGTATGGTGGCAAAGTCGCTGTGGCTTGCTGCGATGTGCTTAACCCGGCTGAGATTGAACGTGCCTTCGACGACCTGCAGAGTCAGCTTGGTGGTATTGATGTATTGATTAACAACGCCGGCGTAAGCAGGCAGGCGCCCGCCATAGAACAGTCGCTTGAGGATTGGGACAGCGTTGTGAGTACCAATCTGCGCGGTGCCTGGCTGTGTGCTGTTTGTGCCGCAAAACACATGATCGCGGATAAAACGGCGGGCGGTAACACCGGCAGTATCATCAATATCGCCTCGATACTGGGCCTGGGGGTGGCGAAACAGGTTGCACCGTATGCTATTTCCAAAGCCGGCGTCGTACAGATGACCAAAGCACTGGCACTTGAATGGGCAGGCCATGGAATCAGGGTCAATGCGCTGGCGCCGGGTTATCTTCATACCGATCTTAACGCGGATTTTTTTGCAGGCAAAGCCGGTAAGGCGCTTATTTCCCGCGTGCCACAACGTCGCCTGGGAAACTTATCTGAACTCGATGGTCCCTTGTTATTACTTGCGTCTGATGCAGCCAGTTTTATGACCGGCACGGTCATTCCCGTCGATGGCGGTCACCTTATTCATTCACTTTAACGAATTTAGAGAATCTTATGGATTTACAACTCTCCCCTGAAATCGAAGACATGCGTCTGCGGATTCGTGATTTTGTCGAGCAACACATACTGCCTCTGGAAAACGACCCGGCAATGTATGATGAGCATGAGAATATTGCCGAAGAACCCTTGCACCGCCTGCGTGCAAAAGCGAAAGCTGAAGGCTTGTGGGCGCTGCAAATGCCGAAAGAGCGGGGCGGTGCCGGCTTGCCCGTGGTAGGCCTGGCGGCCTGTTATGAAGAAATGAACCGATCCATTTTCGGCCCGGTTTGCTTTAATTGCGCGGCCCCGGATGATGGCAACATGATTGTGCTGAACAAGGTGGCAAGGGAAGATCAGAAACAACGCTGGTTGCAACCGATTATTGATGGTGAAGTAAGCTCTGCCTTTGCCATGACCGAGCCCCCTCCGGGAGCCGGATCCGACCCCTCGTTGATGCTCACCACGGCAGAGCGCAAGGGTAACAACTGGGTAATTCATGGCCAAAAATCGTTCATTACGGGGGCGGGCGAGGCAGAGCATTTTATTGTGATTGCCCGGACATCGGACGATATCCGCAAGGGGCTGACCGCTTTTTTATTCCACCGTGATCAACCCGGCTGGTTTATCAAACGCCGTATTCCGATTATGGGGCCGGAAGAACATGGGGGTCATTGTGAGATGGTTTTTGAGGGGCTGGAAATTCCCGACGAAAACCGTTTAATGGAAGTGGGGGACGGGCTTAAGCTAACCCAGATTCGACTCGGAACCGCACGCCTGACGCATTGCATGCGCTGGCTCGGGCTTTCAAAGCGCGCCTTGTCAATCGCGGTTGATTATGTACGCGAACGAGACAGCTTTGGCATTAAACTGATCGACCGGGAATCGGTGCAGGGCCTGCTCGCCGAAGCTGCCATGCAGATCGAAGTAGGGCGACTCCTGACTATGAAAGCAGCCTATATGCTCGATAGCGGCAGCTTTGCGCGCAAAGAAGTTTCCATGGCCAAGGTTCAGGTTGCAGACACCCTGCATAAGGCCGTCGATATCTCTCTGCAGTTATGCGGTGCGCAGGGTTATTCAAAGGATACGCCGCTGGAATGGATGTATCGTTACGCACGTCAGGCTCGTCTTGTGGACGGTGCTTCAGAGGTTCACCGAATGGTGATGGCGCGTTTCCTGATTGCCGAGGGAGACGAGTACTGGAACTGGGCGTGAGTGACCTGGAAAGCCATCGCGAAAGCTTGCAGGCCTGGCTTGCGGGCGTTTCCTCTGCTGACAAGGTAAAGATCACATCCATGAACCCCCTGACCGGGGGCTCTATCCAGGAGAACTGGCGCATCGAATGTGATTTTAAGGGTGGCAGTTACCCGGGGCCGCAACGTTTTGTGCTGCGCAGCGACGCACCCTCCAGTATTGCAGCCAGCCTTTCCCGCAGAGAGGAATTTAATGTTTTACTGGCAGCGAATGCGGTTGGCGTGGACGTACCTGAACCTCTCTGGTTATGTGAAGATACCGCAGTGACCGGCCGCCCGTTTTATATTATGCAACTTATTGAAGGTATCGCGCTGGGGCCGAAAGTCGTTAAAGATCAAAGCCTTGGCGGAGACCGGGAAGCCCTTGGGCGCAAGTTGGGCGGTGAGCTTGCCAAAATCCACTCAATTCACCCGCCTGTTGCGGAGCTTGATTTTCTCGACGTTCCAGACAACCATCCTGCCATCAATACCATAACGCTTTTGCGCCGGCACCTTGATGAAATAAACGAGGTTCGCCCGGTACTGGAATGGGGGCTTAGATGGGCTGAATTGAACATTCCGGATACGCCGGACATCACGCTGGTGCACCAGGATTTTCGCACCGGAAATTACCTGGTGGATAGTGACGGCTTAAAGGGTATTCTGGATTGGGAGTTTGCGACATGGGGGGATCCGATGAGCGATATAGGCTGGTTTTGCGCTGAATGCTGGCGCTTTAGCCATCCCGAGCTCGAAGCAGGTGGGGTCTCTTCACGTAAGGCTTTTTACGAAGGCTACCGGGCGGGCCCAGGGGCCCGCATAAATGAATCAGCCGTTTTCTTCTGGGAAGTGATTGCACATATTCGCTGGGCGGTTATTGCGCTGCAGCAGGCGCATCGCCACCTCTCCGGAACTCAACGATCTCTGGAACTGGCGCTTACGGGCCGCCTGTTGCCGGATCTTGAGCTCCCAATCCTCAATATGACTTCACCCGGCAACTGGAGTACGATGTAATGCGAGACCAACCACAGGGCGCAGATTTGCTGGCCGAAGCCAGGCAGGTTCTGAGCGAAAGTGTTTTACCTGAACTAACATCAAAAGCCCGTTTCAACGTGTTGATGGCCTTGCGGGCGATGGAACTTGCGGAACGTGAATTGCGCGCCGATCCTGAACAGGAAAGCAGGCTCAATGAGCGGCTCTCACAACTTGTTGTATCCGGGGACGCGGCTCAAAATCGTTTCAGCGTATTATCAAAAAGTATCCGCGATGGTGATTTCGATGCCTCTGATGAAGCGCATATATTTCTACAGCAAGTCACCGCATTTAAACTAAAAGAGATGGGTTCTTCAAAATTAAGTGAAGAACTGGAGAGTCTGCTTAATCAATTATCTTGAGGGGTTAAAAGCCCGGTTCCAGTATCGTTAGATGGTTTCTCGCATTCGGCTGACGAAAAACTACCACTATTTATTCAGGTCGGCGGTAATTTTATTTGAACGGAAGTAACATAGCCCGATGAATGATGAACTCTGCTCAGCCTGGGCCCCCGGCCTGGATTCAGATATTCCACCTGCTTATCAAAAGCTGGAAACCATTTGTTGCCCGGAAAACGTGACTTCCACGATTTCCGACGTGAAAGAAATTTCAACGCTGACGGGGTTGAGCCATGAAGAACTGGTGTCTTTCAGACCGGAGCGTCTTGTGGTTCATGAGCTTTTAATCAGGATTACCGCGAATATCGTGGTCAATGAAGGCAAAGATGAGCGGGATTTGGGTAGGGATTTCCGCGTGATCGCGAACACCATTCTCAGTGAATACATACAACCTCATATGGAAGAGATCAGGCGTGTCCATGCTGATCTGCATAACCGTGTGTATCAACTGGTGCAAAATCAACTGGGTGAAGCGCTGTTTGAAACCCGGAAACCGGTGATGGAAAAACGCAGCCTGTTTTGGTTTTTGCGCCGGAAAGAGCCGCAAGATAACCCCGGAAAGGCTGAAACGATCCAGGAACGGGAACACCGGGCGATCCATGCCTGTAAGGAAAAGGGCCTGGTTGCCACAGATGAGTTGGAGATTGCGGTTTTTAAGAGCCTCTACCGCGTACTTGGTTTGATTTCCGGTACCCGTGGTTATATTGGTTCTGATCGTTCGTTTCTCACTGACCTGGTCAGTGCTCATGTGTGTAACCAGTACGGTAGCAGAATGATTGGTTTACAAATAAGCCCCTGGATCGAGGCGGCAATCGAACAAAAAAAATATACCCGGGCTGTTTGTGCTGATGCCCCGATATTGATCAGTTTGAAAGGCGCTTCAGCAGCCGGCAAAAGTTCGTTACGCCCTATGCTGAGACAAACTCTGAAAGCCCAGGGGATTAATTCGGGTGATTATGCAACCATCAGCCCGGACATCTGGCGACGCTTTCTGCTCGACTACGATTCACTGGGGGCCGCTTACAAGTATGCTGGACGGTTAACCGGTAAGGAAGTCATCATCATTGACGGCAAACTGGATCGTTACATACGGGAGAAATCAAATCGGGATCGGGCAATCCCCCATCTGTTGGTGGATCGATTCCGTTTTGATAGTTTCTCAAGTGAAAAAATATGGAAGGTATTGCATGGTACCTACGTACAGTACGTCGATACCATGTATATGTACTTTATCGTCACACCTCCTGAAGCCATTGTTGAAAGAGGCTGGGAGCGTGGCCTGAAAACCGGACGTTATAAATCGGTCGAGGATTTTCTGGACCACGCTGTGGAAGCCTATGCAGGCATGCCAAAAATATTTTTTAAATGGCTGGCCTATGATCAACCGCTATTCAAGTACGAATTTCTGAATAATGACGTACCCAGGGGTACTTTCCCTACGACTATTGCCTTTGGTACGCAACAGGAAATAAATATTATTAGCGTGTCTGAGTTTATTGATATTGAGCGCTACCGGAAAATCAATATTGAGGCGAAATCGCCCGGGCAGATATATCCTGAAAAAATAGTTCTATCGGTCGATAACAACATGGAATTTCTGGGCCAGATCGTAAAGAAAATCCCGAACGTCAATTTTATCGATCGGGCCACGAATACAGCCTACCTGCAGGCTAGAAACGGGGTGTTTCGTGTTATGAACGAACGTATCTTTGCCGAAAAACTTGAAGATAAGGAAACAAATCAAATATTTTGT
>JAAELZ010000587.1 GCA_024226105.1 Pseudomonadota bacterium
TGATGAATCGCTGGGCGATGCAAAAACCGCGCAACGCATCCAGCTTGATGAGGCTTTTTATATACAAAGCGGCTACCTGGGGCTGTCGGACAATCAGGTTTTCAAACAGGAACCCGAGCAAATATTACGTGTATTCAACCTTTTTCAGCGGCATCACTACGCCCTAAAGGGGTTCAGCGCTGATTGCGCGCGCGCTATTCGTCAAGCACGCTCCCTGATAGATGAATCCTTCAGAGAAAACCCGCGAAACCTTCATTTGTTTCTGGCCATGTTTAAACGTGAAACCGGCTTAACCCATGCCTTACGCAAAATGCATCAATTTGGCGTGCTGGGCGCGTTCCTGCCCGTGTTCAGGCAAATTGAAGGGCAAATGCAGCACGATTTATTTCATGCCTATACGGTCGATGCACATACCATCATGGTCATCCGTAACCTGCGCCGCTGTGCGGTAGACCGCTTTCGCCACGAACTGCCTGATATTTCTGATCTGGCGCAGCGCACAGAAAAACGCTATCGCTTATACCTGGCCGCCCTGTTTCACGATATCGCCAAAGGGCGTGGCGGAAATCACGACAAACTCGGCGCTGAAGATGCCCGGGCTTATTGTGAAAAACTGGGTTTACCACAGGCGGACACCGACATGGTTTCCTGGCTGGTATTGAATCACCTGAAAATGTCGACCATTTCGCAACGCGAAGATTTGTCCGACAGCGATGTGATACAACATTTTGCCGGGCTGGTGGGAAGCCAGGAGTGCCTGGACAATTTATACCTGCTGACCGTGGCAGATATACGTGGCACCAGCATCAGCACCTGGACTGCCTGGAAAGGCCACTTGTTGCGCCAGCTTTATGGCGCAACATCGGCACTTTTTTCTAAAAGTGATAAGGACTACTCTGAGTACGATGCCGACTCACAGATCAAAGCAAAACGCGCCCGTACGCTCGCTTTGCTTGAGGATTTGATTCCACAGAAGCGCCTTGATCAGTATTGGGCAATGCTCGATGAAGAGTACTTCCTCATGTACGCGCCAAGCACCATTGCCTGGCACGCCGAGGCCATTTGCCAGGCATCAGCGCTGGATTTACCCGTCGTAGAAGTACGCTATGTTGCAAACGTCGAGACCGGGCAATACCTGATCTACACGGCGGATACAGATGTATTGCTCAGTACCGTGACCTCCATCATAGAGCAACTGGGGCAAAACATTGTGCAGGCTCGTATTCACGCAGCCAACCCGGGTTTTACTGTGCTCATATTCACCGTGACCAGCGACAATACCGAACCGGACACAGAGGACCTCGATACGCAGCGCAACCTGATGCGAAGCGCCTTACTACAGGCACGCGAGCACCGTGCCCCGATCAAAAAGCTGATCCCCCGACGTCTGCAGCAATTTCATGTCGAACCCAGTATTAATTTTGTAGAAGCGCAGGATGAGCTGAGCACGATCATGAGTATCACCGCGCTGGATCAGCCGGGTTTAATACACCTTATTGCCACCGCGATTGCAAATTGTCGCATTCGGCTGATTTCGGCACATATTGCAACGGTAGGTGAAAAAGCCGAAGATCGCTTCATCATCAGCCAGCCCAATACAAAACAGGCACTAAACGATGAACAGCAGGCCTGCCTGAAAGAA
>JAAELZ010000588.1 GCA_024226105.1 Pseudomonadota bacterium
ACTCGCACTATTCGCTGGTTTTCTGATTCAACTCACCAATATCTAAGCACTCCGATTCGGAGTTTACCCGCTCCTTGTTTTTTTACTTTCGGGTAGCAGTGTAGCGTGGAAAATCAGGCCGTAAACTGATATGCTTGCGCGCCACTACCAGATCAACTCGCATGCTAAAACTTCGCTCTATCTTTTTGAGTTCGCTCAGTTTCGTACTTGTCGCAAGCACAAGTGCGCAGACCGTGTACCTATATAAAGATCAGAACGGTGCCAGCGTTATTAGCGATTTCAAAAGCCTTGACCCCAGGCTTAAACTGGTAAAATCATATACACCGGTTAGTCCGATTCAGGTTCTGGGCCCGGAACACTACAATCTTGCCAGCCGCAGACTGGACACCCGAAGCACCGAGTTCGACCAGACTATTTTTAATCTGGCAGACACGTTTCACCTGGATCGCGCCCTTATCAAGGCAATCGTTCAAATTGAATCGAGCTTCGACCCACAGGCTCTCTCGCCAAAAGGCGCCCAGGGCTTGATGCAACTTATGCCGACCACCGCCGATTCTTACAATGTAAGCAACCCGTTTGATGCGCATGACAACTTACGTGGCGGCATTGCCTTTTTTGCCGATCTGATGCGCCGTTACCAGAATGATGTGCGACTGGCACTCGCTGCCTATAACGCGGGTGAAACTGCCGTCGCCAGATATCAGGGGATCCCCCCCTTTCCGGAAACTCAGGCCTACGTCAAATACGTACTACGGCTACATAAAAACTACCAACGCCACCCCCATACCTATAGCTAATACATATAAACCGGCGTACTCTTCCACCAGAAAAGACTATTTAGATTTCAAACCTATGCAAAAAAAAGCAAAGCGTAAAAACGACAGACACTTCCTTATTACCGTGAGCGATAAGCAGGGCACGCAACATTTTAAACTCCCAAAGTTTGTGAAACCACTGCTGATCGGCATCAGCCTGAGTCTGACCCTTGGTCTGCTTGTCAGTAATATTCTGGTTTTCAGCCAGCATAATGAGTTATCCCAGACAAAATCTCAATCTGATTCTCTTGAAGATGCCTTCGTTAAACTCAGCTCAAAAAACTCTCAGTTGAATCAGTCTCTGAAACTGGAGCACGGTGAAAAGGAATTGATGAGTGTTGTGTTGACACAAATGGAGGAAATCAGTGGTGTGAACTCTGGTATCAATAGCAGCATAGTCGACCGGCTAACCACCATATCGAATCACTTTGCTGCCAAAGAACTTGATTTCGAAGAGCTCTACGGGCGCGTAGATTTACTTGAAGAGAGCATTGGCCTGGAGGATACCGAATCTGAAAAAAATAGCACGGCTCTGGGAGAGCGAATAGAACTTGCAAGCCTGAGCGTAAGCCAGCAAAAAATATTACACGACAGCATCCCCAATGGTTACCCAACGGCTAACACTGGGATTACCAGCGCATTCGGAAAGCGCATCCATCCAACCACCAAACAATCCAGCTTTCACAATGGCATCGACTTAAAGGCAGCCAGGGGAACCGAGATTTATGCTACAGCAGACGGTATCATTAAAGATGCGGGATATAATAAGCTGAGCGGTAACCGGGTCGTTTTATCACACAATCTGGGATTTCAAACCCGTTACGCACATCTTTCTGAAATGACCGTTAAAACCGGAGATGTTGTTCAAAAAGGTGATCTCATAGGTTTGTCAGGCAATACCGGGCGCTCAGACGGGCCGCATTTACACTACGAAATTCGCTACCTGGACAAACCTCATAATCCAGTTGATTTTATCAACTGGGAATTTGGTAACCAGGAAATATTTACAAACGTAAGAGGCATTCAATGGCAATCTTTAATAAGCCTGATCAACAAGCAAATATCCAGACCGACACTACAGTTATCTCAGGTAGCACTGTAGTTGAGGGCACAATAAGTTCAAAATGCGCCATACACATTGATGGCACCCACCAGGGCATCGTTGATGCAAAAAGTACCGTCGTAATCGGCAAAACCGGGGCCATCAACGGAAATCTTAGCGCAAACAAACTGACCGTAACCGGCCTGTTTGAGGGCTCCGCTGATTGTGAAAATGTAGAAATACTCGCTGGCGGCACGCTCAAAGGAAAAGTCATTTCAAACAACTTAACCATTGATCAAAACTGTACCTTTGAAGGCGAAAGCTTAAAAAAGGCCCACGAGAGCGATGCAAAGGGAACATTAAGCGACAAAACTAATAAACCTGACCTGCCAACGAGCATTAAGGCGTCTTAGAGAGCCTCCTCTATGGTGTTAATTCATGCACCATCCACGAGCAAAGAGCCACACGCAAAAATTAGAAGTTTCCGGATGAAGCTAAAGGGCGATTCAGGCATTTAAATCGCCGTGTCGCTCCGCTCCTCGCAAAGATAGTACTCATTGGCTCGAACCATGGCTGAATTGAATCAATTCAAGACAAAGTAATCGAAGTTTACAGCATGTAAATGAATCTACTTTTGTTCGCCCCTTCCGTGGGACTCATCCC
>JAAELZ010000589.1 GCA_024226105.1 Pseudomonadota bacterium
CGTTCAACCAAATCCAGCGTATTAGCCGAACCCTGCTTGGTCACTGCCAGCATCACCGCCGGCCGCCCTTCCCACAACACGTAGTGCTGGGGTTTTTCCCAGCCCGGTTGCACTGTCGCTAACTGGGCCAGCGTAATATCGTTGTGCGCCCCAAACATAGGAGTTTTCGCAAGTTCAGCGGCATCAAGTTGCATTCGCTGGTAGCGTACCAGCCAGGAATCTTCACCAATTTGTTTTGAACCCGCTGATATATCCCGGTATTGCAGGCTAACCACGTCAGCGAGTTGCCCGGGAGTTAATCCCAGACGCTCCAGCTTATCAGGGTCAAACTGCACCTGTAATTCCGGCTGCTGCAACGCAGTATCCAGGATTCGATCAACACCACTGATCCGCTCCAGGTCTTTTTTGACGCGTTCCGACTGCATACGCAAGTTAGCATCATTTGCCACCCCTGTTACCACCACAGTAGCGCTGGGAAAAGCGTTGGCCGTGGTCACTTCAAATATGGAAGGATCCTCTACACCTTCGGGCAACTGACGCTGCTTGTCCTGAATTTCACGCCGTAAGTCATTCAGACGTTTATCAAACTCCCGTTCACTCAGTTCGTTAAACCTGACCAGCACATTGGAGAAACTATCCCGACTGGTGCTTTGTACAAACTTGATATCACTGACTTTACGGATACCCTCTTCGAGGATATCGGTCACGCGCTGTTCTACATCCTGCGCCGCCATACCCGGTGCAAGAGTGGAAATATCGATCCAGTTAAAATTGATGGTCGGATCCTGCTGGCGCGGCATTTGTAAATACGACAATACACCGACAATCAATACCAGCACGAACACCAGGTTGGTCAGGACATGATTTTGGTAGAGGCGTTCGAGCATGGCTGGCTATTTATTCCTGTCCGTTTTACAGAAAGTTCAGACGATGAAATGCCTGGATTTGCCGAAATCTCTGCGGGACTGAAGCGCCACTTCCTTTAAGCAGCCACTCAATCATTTTTTGCTTGTGTCCGTATACGGCTATCCTGTTCAAGCCGAAATCGCCCCTCTATTATCACATTCACGTTTTTAATCTCAACGACATCTGTATCCAACCTCGCTGGATGCCCAAGCCTTGCCTCAGGTAGCGCTATAAAATGGGCGACACCCTGCTTCTCGACAAAATAACCCAATGTATTCTGTCGCTCGACTACCAGTTCAACCGGCAAAAACCGACCCTCGGCCTGCCAGACCACATCGCCCGGCGCCCCCGGGAAAGGTAATTCACCCCTGATGCTAAGATGGACTGCGCGTTTATTACTCACACTGTCCACCACCGGAAGGGCTGAGCGCAAATCCAGTGGATAGGCGCGCCCCTCAGAAACAAAGTGAATGGTGTCCGCTGCCCAGAGGCTGAGCAATTCTTCACTGTTCAGCCGAGCCCGAATTTCTACCGCATCTGTCTGTAACAAAGTGAGTATCGGTGACCCGGGAACCGCCACGGCTCCCAACTGGATCTGCCGCTCGCTCACCACGCCGGTAAACGGCGCGGTAATCAAACAATGTTCAACCGACAAGGTTGCCTGTTTGTTACGAATACTCGCCTGCTCCAGGGTTGACGTAGCCTGGGTTACCTGCTGCTCAGAAATTGCGTTACTTTTCTGCAAAGATCGGGATCGCTTGAATTCCTTCAGTGCCAGCGCATGGGCATCATTTAACACCGCCTGATTGAACTCCGACTGACGACAATCCAGACGCACCATAACCATGTCTTTATCAATCAGGTCGCCTGTTTCCACCTCGATGCTCAGCACCTCACCCGTCGCCTGAGCGCTTATTTGTGAATGATTCAAGCTGACCGCCTCAGCACTCGCACGCAAGGTTTGTTCAAACCAGATTTCTGAAAGCGGTCGCGTCGTAACCGTAACCACTTCCGCAACCTCAACCGGGTTTAAGGAATCTGATTGCTGTGCATAGGCACTGCCTGTCAGACACGCACCAAGCAGCAACCCCGAGGCGATGACCCGGGTTAAAGGTTTGTATGTATATCGAATCATGGCTTCCGGTGCTCCCTATAATTCATGATTTTCGGTGTCAGCGCGTCCAGTGATAAGCACGTTCTACCCGGGCAATTTCAATCCGGTATTCATCGTACCATAAGGCGAGACCCTGCTCCTGTGCCGCC
>JAAELZ010000590.1 GCA_024226105.1 Pseudomonadota bacterium
ATTAATCGTCAGATCGTGAATAAGCGGGAGCAGTAATGAGCAGCGTTCGTTATGGTCGAAGGAAAAAACGCCTGATGGCAGAGATCAATGTAGTGCCGTATATTGATGTCATGCTGGTGTTGCTGGTGATCTTCATGGTCACTGCGCCTTTGCTAAGTACGGGTGTGGCGGTTGATTTGCCGGGCGCGGATGCCCAGCCCCTCGAAGAGGATCAGGAGCCTTTTGTAGTGACGGTCGACAAGCAAGGGTTGACGTACCTGAATGATCATGAGGAGCCGGTATCTTCTGTCGAAGAAATTCAGCGACAGGCAGCCATTACGCTGAAGAAGAACCCCAGAACTCCGTTCATGGTGCGCGGTGATGGTGCAGTGGCCTATGCAGAGGTGGTAAGTGCTATGGTCATGTTGCAGCAGGCCGGGGTGGAAAAGGTAGGCCTCGCAACCGATGCAATGGAACAGTAAGTGAGGCCTTTGAACCGCCCCGGTTTAAACGTGATGTCCAGGGTTCGCTGATTGTGTCAGGCGTAGTACTCCGGGTTTACCGCAATGTCTGGCCGATTACGCTGGCGCTATTGGTGCATGTCATCCTGTTTGCGCTGATGAGTGTGAACCTTGACTGGACAAGGCAGCTCAAACCGGCCGCTATGCAGCCCATGCAGGCGGTAGCCATAATAGAGCCAGTACCTCTGCCCGAGCCGCCGAAACCTGAGCCTGTGCCAGAACCCGAGCCTGAACCAGAACCAGAACCGGAGCCTGAACCAAAGCCAGAACCGCCCAAACCAAAACCTAAACCTGTCAAAACAGTTTATTCATACCCCTGCGCGGGAAAACAACTGGATACCGATAGCGCTGAGAAAGCCAAAGCACTGCAGGCCGAATGTGAGGAAGAGGAGCGTAAAAAGAAAGAAGCTGAAGCAAAGAAAAAGCAGGAAAAGTTAGACGCTGAGAAAAAACGTAAAGAAGCTGAGCGTAAGAAAAAGGAAGCAGAAGCCGCTGCGAAAAAGAAAAAAGCCGATGAAGCGGCTAAAAAGAAGAAGGCTGATGAGGCTGCGAAGAAGAAAAAAGCAGCCGAGGCTGCGAAAAAGAAGAAAGCGGCAGAAGCAGCTAAGAAGAAAAAGGCAGCCGAGGCCGCTAAAAAGAAGAAAGCTGAAGAGGCTGCGAGGAAGAAAAAGGCTGCTGCTGATAAGAAACGAAAGGCTGAAGCGGCGAAACGAGCAAAGGCAGAACGGGCCCTAAAAGCTAAACTGGACAAAGAGGGGGCTGAGCGGGCATGGGGCAATGCAATTGGTGGAGCTTCAGGTGCCGCAATCGGGCAGCATGTGAGTAGCAATTATCGATATAATCCCTCCTGTGCAGGCCGAAAATCAGTTTGGTTGATTACATCAACGCCTACCGGTCAGATTTTGAATATAAAAATGAGTGTTAGTAGCGGGAACGATACTTGTGACCGTGAGGCGGGCCTGGCCATAAAGAACTCGAACCCGCTGCCACTGAACGTAGGTTGGCCAACGGCCAAGCCGGAAGAGTTCCGGTTTAATTTTCAACCTGAGTAGTCTGGAAATAGTGGGCTATACAGGCGTGAATGACCAGGCGTTACGCTAAGTTCAAACTATATTCAGCCGCTGGATGTTACATTCTCGCCAATATAGAGAATGTCGGTAGAGCTGTCCTTTCTGGTAAAGAGCGTTCTGATGAAATATGAGTGGAAGTAGAATATGACTAACTATCTGTTAATAAGAATTCTATTCGGCAGAAATAGGTGTATTAAGGGACAGCCCGCTATCGATTTCAGGCAATCCACGGTATTATCCGTACATCAAAATTTAGACGTCAAATTTATACTCAATGGTTAACTATTTACCCGGTCGCATAAGTGCGCGACTTTTCGTATCGCTTGTTCTGTTTATCAGTGTCCAGGCGCAGGCTGTGCTCACCATTGACATCACTAAAGGCGTCAAAGCGGCGATTCCTGTCGCCATTGTCCCTTTTCGGGTGACCCCGAGCCAGATATTGCCCGAATCCATCTGGGATGTGGTGTCCGCTGACCTGGCCCGTAGCGGGCGGTTCGAGCCGCTTGCAGAAAGTGATATGCTGAGCAAACCCACAACCGTGAAACAGGTTCGCTACAAGGATTGGCGTCTGCTCAAGATGAATGCCATTGTGATTGGCAGTGTTCAACAACTGGGCACAGATCAATATGAAGTTTCGTTCCGATTGCTGGATGTGTTCAATGAGAACCAGCTGGCAGGAAATAAATACGTTGTCAAATCTTCCCTGTTTCGCAAGGTGGCACACAAAATTAGCGATATCATTTATCATAAGCTGACGGGCATTCCGGGCGCGTTTGATACCAAAATTGCCTATGTAATGCAGGAAGGCGAGAAAAAGAAAAAGCGCTATATGCTGCAAATTTCCGATGCTGACGGGTATCGGCCTGTCACCATACTCGATTCCGCTCAACCGATTATGTCGCCCGCCTGGTCTCCCCAGGCGGATAAGCTTGCTTATGTTTCCTTTGAAAAAAAGCGCGCGCAGATTTATGTGCAAAATCTCCGTACTGGTGAGCGTAAACTGGTTTCAGATTTTCCGCGAATCAATTCATCGCCGGCCTGGTCGCCCGATGGGCGCAAACTTGCCATGAGCTTATCTAAAGATGGTAATTCAGAGATTTACATAAAGGATATGAGCACGGGAGCGTTCACGCGCCTGACAAATAATGCCGCGATTGATACCGAACCGGTCTGGTCAGTAGATGGCCGTCGGATCGTGTTTAGTTCCGGGCGTGCGGGAAAGCCGCAACTCTACGAGGTAAGTGCATTAGGCGGGACGGCCAGGCGTGTTACCTTCCAGGGTAACTACAACGCGGGTGCTGATTATTCGCCGGATGGCCGCCA
>JAAELZ010000591.1 GCA_024226105.1 Pseudomonadota bacterium
ACAACGTCGGCTGGGACTACTCCGTCGGGAAGCTCGAGCCGCTGGCGTCGCTGGCAAAGCCCCAGGTCAGGAAGGTCGGCGAGTACCTCGACCTCCCTCCGTCATTCACGCACCGGATCCCCTGTCCCGGTCCCGCGCAAATCATCAGAACTGTCGGCGAATTCACTGAAGAGAAGCTCCGTACGGGCCAGCTCGCGTCCGACATCATCGAGCAGGAGGTTGAGAAGTATTACACTGAGAAACACGGTAGACCCTACCTTTACGAAGAAACTACCGGCATCAGGACGCCCTTTCAGTACTTCGGAATTGCGCTCGACCCGAACATGGAACCAGATCCGGCCCTGTCAGACCTGGCCCGCAGCACTCTCGGCGCGAACGCGGAGTGCTTCAAAATGGATAGCCAGACGACGGTCGTCCCCGAAGAGGGAACGCGCCCCGAGATCCCTATCTACAAACCTACCTCGTGGATAAAGGTCGACGGCGATATCGACTATGACAAATTGAACGCGCTCTGTGTCGAGGCGTGGAGTAAGCTCGAGCTTCCGCGCATTCTTCTCGAGCTTTGCGCGAACGATGCGCCGAAAACCAGGTACGTCGTCGGCATGCGGGCGGTCGAGAGCGCGGCCGCAAAGCTGGCGCGTCCGGTCCGGATAGACGAGGCGGCGCTCCTTGAGATAGGCAAGAAAATTGCCGCGCACACCGGCGCGTCGAGGGTGGCGTACGATATCAGCATCAAACCACCGGCAACGATCGAATTCGAGTAGCTGTCGTTCAGGGATGTGACTGCCATTCAGGCAGCGCCAGAGAAGTAACAACAGGATTTGCCAACAGGCAGATACGCCCCGTAACTCGGAAGGCGTTTTAGATTACAGCCGATAACTAACCAAAGATTCAAGATAAAATGAATTTCCAGCCTTTCAACATGCCTTTTGGCGCTGCCCAAAAAACGGGCTATAACATATGATCTTAAACATATTTTATAGCTCGTTTTATTTGAGTTTTTTTACCTGCCAACAGGCTTTTTTCTCGTACCAAAAGTACTTTTAGATCGTTTTCGGCCATTTATTTCAGGAAAAACGCTTCGCTTGCCATAAAAATTAAGGGACATAACATATGTTTAAGATTATATATTATGCCTCGTTTTCGCAGAGCTAAAAAAGAAGGGGCGATGAGCGGCTCTATTATCTATCTTACATTATTACGGAAGGTTACAAACTGAAAATTCAACCCGCCTTCCGAGTTACGGGGCGGAACAGGCCAACCAGTCCCTCAGGATCGGTTCCGCGCTCCAATAAGCATTGATTATCGTATGCCGGTGGTGTCTTTATCTAATTGAATACTCAGACAATAAGTGGCGTTTATTTTTCGATGTTGCGTGATATTGCT
>JAAELZ010000592.1 GCA_024226105.1 Pseudomonadota bacterium
CAGGATCATTGCCCTGCGGCAGGCGGCCTCAAGACGGTTCTCGGTGCAACTCTTGCCTAGGCGCATGGAGCATGAGCCCCAAACAGGAGCGAAAGCCCTGCTGAGGATGTTTCCGGGTGGCGAGGATGGTAGTCACGAGCCAGGCTGTGGTCGGTCCCGTTTTCTTGGCCCAGCGCGCCAGACGTTTGCAAACCTGCCGCCGCACGCGGCGAAATCCGAATAATGGGGTCTTGTTTCGTGCCCAGTCGGTATCGTATGGCACGGAGCAAGACCAGATATGACCCCATTTTCTGCGGACCCCATTTTCGGGCCGTTCCCTTTGTCGGGGTTCGGCTACGCATTTGCTCCTGAGTTGGCATGGCCCATGAATAGATATCCATTCTATTTTTATTCATTATTATTCGATAGCTTTCCGATTAGAGATTGAGACTGGAAACATGTATTCCAGCAGTGTCATTGTCTACGGGGATATGTTTCTTTACGGTAATCTCAACATCCATATCAAGCGCGTATAAACAACGATATAAACGATCGAATGTAAAACCGGATAAGCGGCCATTGGCAATTTGTGAAACTTCAGGCTGTGTAATGCCAAGCAGTTCTGAGGCCGCCTGTTGTTTCAGTCCACGCTCTTTAATCAAGGCATTGATTTGCCGTGCCAGCTGTGCTTTTGCCATACGTTCTTCACCATTCGCAAGCCCTTCAAAAGGATGAGCCGTGGTGACGGCGCCTTCATTTGTTGTGGTGTTTGTCATGATATTCTTTCGCTTTTTTTAAACGTTGCTCAATCAACTGAATGTGACTTTTCGGTGTAGCAATGCCTTTTTTACTTTTCTTTTGAAAAACATGAAGCACATAAACAACGCCCTGAAACTTCACCGTATAAACGGCCCTGTATGTATCGCTGTCATAATCGTCAGTGATTTCCAGCACCGAAGCACCCTTAAAACCCGCTAATGCCTTTGCATTACCGGCTTTCTCACCACATTGCGCCAAATGCAGGGCATAGCCCATGACATCCTGTACATCATCTGGAAAGGTTCGCCAGTCTTCATGGGAAGACCCTATCCAGACAACAGATTTTGGTTGCTTTTCATCCATATGTGAATATATGAGATATCATATAATTTATCAAGGAATAGTATCGATGTTGACCAAATTTTTACAACGATTGCTGCAGGTCAAATAGAACACCACTCATTGCTTTTGTCCGTTAATGCGTCCGGGATCTATTTTATCGACGCTCAACTTGTGGGATCGCCTGGCGCATCGGCTGAGAGCA
>JAAELZ010000593.1 GCA_024226105.1 Pseudomonadota bacterium
CGGCTTATAACAGCAGCAGTATTGCGCGGTTTGATCGATAATTTGCCGATTAAATTCAAATATCGGGTTCTCGGATTCGAGTACGCAGGCAGGCAACTTCTTCAGATCCGGATCAAGACCGACACAGACCAGAGAATTGGTTTTTTGCCAGGCGTTTTTGAGTTTCTCTATAAAAGTCATTTTGAATCAATATGATGAGGCGTCAATTATAAACAATTCACGCAAGACCGTGGTGGCGAAGTTACCTCG
Source organism: Pseudomonadota bacterium (assembly GCA_024226105.1). GTDB lineage: Bacteria > Pseudomonadota > Gammaproteobacteria > Arenicellales > Poriferihabitantaceae > JAAELZ01. The sequence goes on from JAAELZ010000593.1 coordinate 250, forward strand.
ACTTAACTTAAAGGACAGCTTCAAGCTGGTATCGTCAATCCAGGAACACCTTACATCCTGCGCAACAAGGCGCGCTGCGCGGCGTTGCTGGCGCAAACCAAAGGTTTCAAGCCCGGCAGTCAAATCGGGATGCGCGGCCATTATGCCAGATTCAAGCTCAAAAGCATCCCCGCTTGAAGTTAAGGCACCCTTACCCCACAGTGGCGCAGAGGGGTGAATATCAAAGCTCGCCAGTCGTTCACGCAAGATTGCATCCATTTCATCGGTTTTAAAAAAGCTGTTGCTTCCATCCAGCATAAAATTTTCACCGGGCATACCCGTTGCCCAGGTTTTCTGGCTGACACGGGCAGACAACACCTGGTTAAACAAAAACGAGCGGGCGGCAGACAAATACACTCCGCGCAGGTGCCGCTCAACCTTGATCCCGCCGGCGAACAGGGCGCGTGCTTTATCAATGTTTTTGGCACCGTGCCCGAAGCGTTGCGCACCAAAATAATTGGGAACACCCTGGCTCTGCAGACGTTCTATGGCGGCTTCAAGATCATCAATTTCGGACAAATCCCGAATCACAATCTCAAATCGGTTGCCTCGATGAGCTCCGCGCCTAAGTTTAGTTGTATGACGTTTTGACTCAAGCACCCTGAACCCGGGCGACGCCAGCTTTGCCACATCTACATCTCTGGAGGTGCAGATACTGATCCACTGCCGGGTTATCGCCTGCTTATCTTTAAGCCCGGCATAAGCAATATGTTTTGGATGAAGGTTTAGTTTCCCGGCAAGCAATTTGACCAGTTCCTGCGTATTCAATCCGCATTTTTCAACGAGCAGGTACAGGTGTTCACCCGAACCTGTTAGCTCAAAACCGGGCAGCTCTTCGACAACAAAGTCTTCAGGCGAAGCCTTGATCCTGCCACGGGTTACAGGTTTTTCTACATACGCCCAATCGGGTAGCGACATAGTTTCTGGTATCATTTGTGGATTAGTCAAAGGTTTGACTATTGTATTCAATTCGTCTGCCTATGGGTGGCAAACGCACTCTAAATCAGGATAATATTTGGCAATGCCTGGATCAACATCACTTTCATAACGAATGCAACACACCCCTTTTCTGGTTGAACCCCGTCAGGCCGAAGCAATGCTGAGGCAGAATAACTGGATTATTATCGATCTGGGAAAAGCCCGGTCCTATCAACAGCAGCATTTGCCGGGTGCCATCAACCTGAACTACGAACATATCGTACATGGCAAATTGCCAGCTCCCGGCCTGCTGCCATCGCCTGAACGCCTGCAGAATTTGTTTTCCGCACTGAACCTGACACCCGATACAAATGTACTGGTCTACGATGATGAAGGCGGGGGTAAAGCCTGTCGTTTCATCTGGACGCTGGATATGATTGGCCACAAATACTACGCCCTGCTCAATGGCGGTATTCATAGCTGGGCAAATGAAGGCCATCCACTCGAGCAACAGGCCGTTAAACCGCAGCCCGGGCCGTTATCATGGGCCATTGATATTACCGCAACAGATGAAACGCCGTTTGCGGACAAAGACTATGTGGTTTCAAAACTGGGCAGCGAAGAGCATATCCTGCTTGATACACGCACCGCAGCGGAATACCGCGGAGTAAAAGGGGGCGGTCTGCGTAAAGGACACATACCCGGCGCCATAAACTTCAACTGGCTGGATGCCGTTGATCGCAACAACGCGCTGCGATTTTACCCGGATGAGCACCTCCAGGCCGGCTTTGATGTGCTGGGCATCAGCAAGGACAAAGAAATCATCACCTATTGTTATACTCATCACCGTGCCGCACA
>JAAELZ010000594.1 GCA_024226105.1 Pseudomonadota bacterium
AATAATTCATGAATATAACGCGCTCTCGCTTGTCTATTGATACTACAGCAAATTTTCTTCAATCGACCGTACACACAACGACAGGATTTCCGGAGACGTAAATGTATATTAAAACACAGAGCATACAGAGGAATTGAAATTGCTTTTCTCTGCGCCATCTTTGGTCTCTGTGTTTAATTTGAATCGTCTCGTAAGCCGATATTGCATGCCGATTATACAATGCATTTTTTAATGTCTGAATTGCCCGTTGTCTTCATAGCCGGGCCGACGGCGTCAGGTAAAACTGAGCTTGCGATGCGGCTCGCGGACAGGCTGGATGTGGCGTTAATCAATGTTGATGCCGCACAGGTTTATAAAGGCATGGATATCGGCACCGCCAAACTGGATGCTGAATCATTGCAGCGATACCCGCATGCGCTAATTGATATTCGTGATCCGAGCGAGGTTTACGATGTGTCGCAGTTCGTTGCAGATGCGACCGGGCTAATCGACGAGGCACATGCCGGGGGAAGGGTTCCGCTACTGGTCGGTGGTTCCTTGTTTTATTTCTCTGCACTTGAAAAGGGCGTATCAAGGTTGCCGGCAGCAGACAGTCGTATTCGCGAAACCCTGGAACGGGAGGCCAGCGTCGAGGGTTGGGATAGCCTCTATGCGCGCCTGCAACTTATTGATCCTGAGCTATGTGAAACGATCAAGGCGGGTGACAAACAACGTATTCAGCGCGCGCTGGAAATACATCAGCTGACGGGGCAGGTCCCGAGTCGTGTCATGGCGGAATCGGCGCCCGAGCCACTGGCCAGGAATATTATCAAATTCAACTTATTTACCCCTGATCGGCAATTATTACATGCCCGCATCAGGCAACGTTTCGGCAGCATGTTAGAGGCGGGCCTGGTAGAGGAGGTTGAGGGCTTGAAATCACGCACAAATCTGCATCTGGATTTACCCTCAATGCGTTGTGTCGGTTATCGACAGGTGTGGCAATATTTGTCTGGCGAGCTGGATTATGCCACCATGAGGGCCAAAGGCGAGGCGGCTACGCGCCAATTGGCCAAGCGCCAGTTAACCTGGCTACGCCATCAGCGGGGACAAATATGGCTGTCTTCGGAACATAGAGATAATGTTGAATTTATACAGTCTTTTCTTTAGGCGCCTGAACCGTTTACTGTGGGTACTTTGTCTGAGTGCAACGGCGCTGCCGGTGCTTGCCACCAGCTGTAATACCAGCCCGGTGTTTGCCTTTAGCCGGGCACTTTATCTGGAGCAGTACGATACGGCGTTGGAATTGCTGGCCGGAATTCGGCGTGAACGCAGCCCTGAGATGGCGCTATTTCTGCAACAGGTTTTAATTTTTAAACAAGCTTACGAAACAGGTAAGCCTGCGCAGCAGCAGCTTGCTTTGAATGAGATCGATACCGTGATTACATCGCTCAGCGGGATTAACAGGGGTGAAAATCAGTTAGATCTGGCCAACATTATGATTCATACGGCGCGCCTACAGCTTGCTGTCGGCAATGTGTTGCGTGCAGCAAGGCTGGCCAAACAGGGAAAACAACTGCTGGATGAATCGCTTGAGCAGAATTCGCATAATGCGGATGCCCTGTTGGCAAATGGTTTGTATCACTATTACACGGGCAGCGAAAATGAGGCACTTGGCTGGATTATGCGCTGGTGGTCTGTCCAGGGCGATAAGGTACGTGGACGGGAGATGATCGAAAATTCTGTTGAACGCTCAGCCGATCATGCCTTTGAGGCGGCACGAAGTTTATTATCCGATGTTGCCTGGAATCGGCTGGATACCTGTCGTTATTTACCTCTATTTGATGCATTGGCACCGCTGCAAACCCGATCGATCATGGCCCTGCAGGAGCAGGTTGCGCTGCTTTTATTTTGCGGTCAGGCCGAGCGTTCGCTTGGGAAAATTATCGCGCACGAAGAATTGTCAGAGCGTACTGCCAGTGGGATATCAAGTAATCAGATTGACTGGATATTTGAAGCGCGTTTACACGCGCTGGCGGCGTTGGGGGACGTAGAGCAGCTGAATGAAGTTCTGCTTTCAATTCGTCCTGCTGAAAATCTGACCCGCTACCGGCAAGCGCAGTTTGCGCTGGCCAAAGGGCTGGATACCCGGGGAGCGCATGAAAACGCAGAGAGTTTATATGACGACGTAGCTTCCTCGAGTATTGGCTTGCGTTACCGGGTTCTGGCACAGGCGTACTTGCAGCAACCTTATCAAACACCTCGCCCATTTAAACAAAAGCCCGGAGACCGATTACAATTTGCCTGCGGAGATGGAAAAGGAGGCTAAGATACTATGGGGGCTTCACACATTGCCGGGTTGGAAAAAAGTGGCACATGGAACGGGCGCACCAGTCCGAGCAGGGTGAGCAGGCCAAAGCCGATAATGATGGCGCCGAGCAACTGGCGCAGTATTTTATTTCGACGCAGCGTATCCAGCTTTTCTGTCAGGGCAGCCAGGCCAATCAGCATGGGCAAGGTTCCCAGCCCGAACGCGAGCATGATGGACGCGCCTCCTAGAGGCGTTGCGACGGTCATTGACCACGCCAGCATGGAATAGACAAGCCCGCATGGTAACCACCCCCATACCAGGCCAACCATCAAAGATTTACGCCAACCACGTTGTCTTAGTAAGCGATTAAGCGAGGGTTGAATACGTACCCAGATACCACCGCCCAGTCTCTCGATATGGTTCAATCCCTGCCACCAGCCAGCCAGGTACAGGCCGAGTGCGACCATGAAACCACCGGAGAGCATTAAGCCGATATTTTGCACGTGGGCCGGGTTAAATATTCCTACCGCGGCCCCGCCGAGTGCGCCCGCCAGGGTGCCGGCAACCATGTAGCTGCCGATACGCCCAAAATTGCTCAGCAACCAGTAGGGAAGCGTACGAAAAAAGCTACCAGGTGTGCCGGTATCGCTACGGGGCTGGTTAAACAGGCCGACAAAACCACCACACATCCCAATGCAATGTACCGAGCCAAACAGACCGGCGATGAAGGCAGCAAACAGGAACATAACTTTATATTCTTTTGAGTGGGCTGGACAATACGTGGCGAAACAGGGCTTCTGCGGAGCCAGCCTGAAAGGGTGTGCGTTATTTAGCTGCCGTTTTAGCCAGGTCGCTTACATCGTCATATTCGGGAGGGAATTTTTTGAGGACTTTTATCATATCTTCATTGTAATCAGATTGCGTCTGTAGGCTGGCTGATAACCTTCGAGTAACGGACAGGCGCCATATATCGGTGTCGTTATTAATATCCCGAATATTGATGGTAAGTGCGGCGTCTTTCTTTGGCACAGCCATTTTTTCTGAAAGGGTTCGAGGCTTGAGCCTGGTAGATTCAAGTTGCGGGCCCTTGATATCCTTTAACTCATACACATACTGAATTACGATATCGGCTGATTCACTGTTAAAGCGCAGCCCTTTACTTTTCAACGCTGCCAGCAACGCCTTGCTCAGAAGCTTAACCTGGTCTGCACGTTGTTCATCGCTGACTTTCAATGGCTGGATACGAAACGTCGTGTATTCATCAAACGGGGCTTCCCTGTTGTAGGAGATTTCTATCCCGGCTTCGGTTTCATCGGTTACAAACTTTTGCT
>JAAELZ010000595.1 GCA_024226105.1 Pseudomonadota bacterium
CTGTCGCTCGCATTTGCTCTATCGCCGCCACGGCCGTATTAACCAGTCGATCCCGATTCATGACCATAGCGTCTCGGCCATCAACAAAATACACTAATTTCGCACTTTGTTCAGGGCTATTGCCAATACGGCTGTAACCGATTTGCATCCAGGTATTCCAGGCCGCTTTGCTCCAGTCACCGGTACTGGCATACCAGCGATTAAAGGTTTCCTTGACCCCACCACCACCAGGCACCAGGCCGACACCGGCCTCCACCAGCCCCATCACTGAATTGGCATGCGCGATTACTTTGTCTGCGTGCGCAATCACCTCAAACCCACCCCCTATGGCAAGGCCTGAAGGCGCACCTACCACCGGCACCGGCGTATATTTAAGCGCTTTGACAGTTTGCTGAAAATGGCTGAGAAAATCATTTATGCCGGACCAGTCCTGCAACTCAATGAGTTCCAGCACGCCGTTTAAATCCACCCCCGCCGAGAAGTGCTGGGCATCGTTATGAATAATGATGCCTTTGCCGTAGTCTTTCGTAGCCGCTGCCACAATCTCCATGGACTCACGGGTCAGGGCGTTGGCCTTGGAATGGAACTCGATCAGCCGCAAATCGCCTTCAAGCCGGTACAGACTGGCAGCATTGTTCCGCTGAATCGGGTCCAGGCAGCGTCGCGACATATGAAAACGCACCACCCCTTCGGGCAATACAACCGGCAACAACGCCCCCTCAGAATCACCTTCAGAAGAATAGTTTGTTACCTGCAGTGCGCGCCCTTTACACGCATAAAAGGGCGCTGCCTGCCCATTACGAAGAATCCCGGGTACGCTCTGACCCGCCTCAAGAATCAAATCGGAAAGCGTTTTTGCGCCCAGTGCATCCATCATCTCAAACGGACCACGAACCCAGTTAAATCCAAGTTTCATCGCGTCGTCTATATCCTGTGGTGACGTCGTCACCTGCGGGATCAAACTCGCGGCGTAGGCCAGGACGCGCGCCAGTACATTACGACAATAGCGCGCCTGACGTTGCTCATTTTCGCCCTCAGGAAGGCGAATCAAATCCAGCAGGGTTTCTTTTCCAGCGGCCTGGTTTTCTGCTGCTTGCAGTGCTTTATCCGGCAGGGCATGGTTTTTCGTACGCGCCCCGCCTGTTTCAAGATCAACCGCAAGCTCTTCGCCATTATCGCCAATTCGATAAAAACCACCCTTGCCTTTGTTACCGGTATAACCATCCGCAACCAGTTTCTCGATCAGCCCCCTGGCCGGATTTGCCTCACCACCCACTGCGTGGAAAGCATCTTCCACCGGCAGGATGGACCCGAGTGTATCGACCACGTCGGCCATCAAATCGATACCGATTAAATCATATAAGCCGAATACACCGGTTTTCGGAATACCCATTGGCCGCCC
>JAAELZ010000596.1 GCA_024226105.1 Pseudomonadota bacterium
AACCATACAATTTCATCAGGATATACGTCATGACAAACAAAGCGTTTTATGTATTAGCCCTTTCACTCAGTGCGTTCGGGCTGATTTCCTGCGTGAGCAGCACCCGTCTGATTGAAAGCTGGCACGATGAGAATTATACCGATGGATCAAAACTTGAATCCGTGCTGGTACTGGGTGTTTTTAAGGATGATACGAAGCGCAGGGCCTTCGAGGCAAAATTTGTCGAAGTGGTAAATGCGGGAGGCAAACAGGCTATCGCAGGTTATACGTTGATGCCGGAAACAGATGATTACAATGATGAACAGGATATCATCGCTGCGGTGAGTAAAACCAATGCCGATGCGGTGTTGATTACCAGTTATAAAGGGACAGACCAGCAGCAGCGTTATATTCCTCCCAGCGTGGATTATGCACCTGCAATGACCTATGGCGGTTATTACGGTTCCTATTATGGTTCTGCGTATCGCAGGGTATATAAACCCGGTTATACAGTAACCGACACCATTGTAAGCCTGGAAACCCGGGTCTATGCGGTAGGCTCGAAAAAGCTGATCTGGGCGGGTAATACAAAAAGCGTAAATTCGGCTTCTTCTGATAAAGTCACCGAGGAACTGGTCAAAATAGTAACCGATGATATGCGCGAGAGCGGTTTGATCGAGTAGACCTTCCTGGCCCATTATGCCTGGTTTTCCGGAAAATAAAGCGCCTACCCTGATTGTCTATTCACGCGAAGGCTGTCATTTATGCGAGGATATGCTCGAAACTTTGCGGCAGTATCAATCTGAACTAGGCTATCGCCTTAAGGTCTATGATATAGATGATGATGTTTCGCTCCTGGAGCAGTTCAATACACTGGTACCCGTGGTTTATTTGGATGGTAAGGAGCTAATGCGTTACTTCTTTGAATTGGCAACACTTAAAGCCGCGCTGGAAGGCGTCGATTAACCGGGAGGAATATTGATGAAACTAAAAATAACGATGATGTTAATGTGCCTCACCCTGGCCGGGCAAAGCGCCCTGGCACAAACCGTTGGTGACACGTCCAAACCCCGGCAGGGCGAATTTCGAGGGGTCGCAATCGCCACTCACCCGCCCTGGTTTAAAGAAAGTTTTCTTGATTTTACCGACGATATCGATGAAGCAACGGCCGATGGGAAACGTCTTGTGCTGTATTTCTGGCAGATGGGTTGCCCCTATTGCAATCGCCTTTGGGAACACAACATGGCGGTTGATGAAATAGCAGAAGATTTTCAGGCCGGTTTTGATGTGGTTGCAATAAACATGTGGGGCGATCAGGAAGTGGTAACGGTCGCCGGCAAACAATTTACAGAAAAACAACTGGCGCGCGCGCTTGACGTTGATTTCACCCCCACCCTGCTGTTTTATGATGAGCAGAAAAACTCGATATTGCGTTTGAACGGCTATTTACCACCGGAACGTTTCAAGCTGGCGCTCGCCTATGCTTCCAGTGCAAGCGAGGCGGGTCAGACGTTTAATGAATACATTTTAAGTCAGTCCGCGAAAAAGACGGGCTTGACGCGTGAGCAGGTTTTTTTTAAAGCAGCGGATACGGTGTTGGTAGATCGCAAGCAGGCGCCCGCAAAGCGCCCGTTGGCGGTTCTATTTGAGACCGCCAATTGCGGTAGTTGTGAGCAATTTCACGATGTAACGCTGGCGCACGAGGATACGCGAGATTTATTCGCGCAAATGGATGTAGTGCAACTTGATGCCCGCTCAAATGATGAAATCATCATGCCTGACGGCGAGCGCTCTACACCGGCGAAGTGGGCGGATTCACTGAAACTCAATTATTATCCTTCGATTGCTTTTTTTGATGAAAAGGGTGAGCAGGTGATGTTAATGAATGCTTATTTTCGTAATTTTCATACGCAATCCGTATTTTCCTACGTGCTGGAAAAAGGCTATTTGCAAGAGCCCAGTTTCCAACGTTATATTTCGGCGCGCGCCGAGCACCTGAACGAACAGGGAATTGA
>JAAELZ010000597.1 GCA_024226105.1 Pseudomonadota bacterium
CTTTATTTTCTTTTGCCCATTCCTGCAGGCTCGTCTCGGCATCTGCGCGGCGCAGTGCACGATCTGCTTTTGGTTTAACGGGGGTTGTTTCATCCACCCAGGCTCCTTCGCAATCTCCGTATACCCCGGTGGTGCTGATGAGCACAAATTTTTCTATATTTTCGGAGTTTACGGTTTGCAGGAAAGAGCGTAAACGAGTATCGGAAATATTTCTTGCATGGAGCTCCTGCTGCAGTGGTTCCCCTCTTTGACAAAGAGGGGCCGGGGGAGATTTGGCGGGATGCAATTCAGGGGTATCTGTCGAGGTATTATGTGACCGTTCAAATCCCCCTCGATCCCCTTTTAACAAAGGGGGAGGGTTGTTTGGAGGGGGTACGGTATAGAGTATATGGCTGCTATTTTCGATTACGTCCAGGCTGAAGGGCTGATCAAAATCGGCCTTATGTGTTTTCAAGCCCAAATTCTGACAGGCCAGATATGAATCCTCGCTTCTGACCCATCCCTCTACTGTTGTACCCGCCTCAAGGCATAAAGACGCCACGCGCCGGCCTATATCACCGCAGCCGATGATAATCAACAATGAAGCGTCGAAAAAGGATGCATTATGTTGTGACTACAACGCCGTGAAGCTGCCAGCCCCGTCAATGAGGGTGGAGCTCCTGTTCGATTTTTTCTGCTAAATATATTTTTAGTAATGACTGGTATGGAACGTCACGTTTATTTGCCAGTAACTTTAGCTCGTCGATCATGATCTCAGGAAGCCTGAGGGAAATTTTCCTTGTAGAGGGCTTAAGCCTGGAAAGAATGACTTCTTCTGATTTGGACCAGTCGATATATTCAGAGGAATCAGCTTCAGACCAGAATTTCCGCTCTTCATCTTCGGTTTTAAATATAGGAATCTTTTTGTTCATTGCTGATATACCTCGCGTTCTTTTCTACTCATATCCCGTGCCGAAATTACCCGGATAAGCTCCCCTATAATTGTGCAGACGATAAACAGTTGTCGCTCCTGATCTGTTTTTCCAAGTACATAATATCGACTCTCAACTTTTGAGTGTTTGCCGTCTTTTCCTACAATTATTGGCTGATTAAAGAATAGCTGTTCACATTCTGATTTGTTTACTTGATGGGCAATCCAGTTCTTTTCTGAGTTCCCGTTATCCCACTGAAATCCAGTGCAGTCAAACAATCCATGCTTCATACGGAATGTATATCATGAGTATGCACATAAAACAAGTGCCAGTAAAAAGAGCAGGGTTTAAACCTGCGATTCCACGGGTAGATCTTTCGACCCTATTTCCAGTCCTTCGGGTTGATATTTAATGCCTTGAACTTCCGATATAAGTGGGTGCGTTCCAGGCCGGATACCTTGGCCAGTGCTGAGACATTACCACCGAGGGTTTTTAAATGGTGCTCAAAATAGAATTTTTCAAATGCGTCACGCGCGCTGCGTAAATCAGAATCCAGATAAGCCGGGGTGGCGGAGCCATTCGAGCTGCTGTTGCTTTCCCCGGAGGAAACGCTGTTCAATACGTCATCGATTTCGTCTACGCTTATCGATGTTTCACCGCCGATAATGAGTAATTGCTGCAGGCTGTTGATCAGTTCGCGTACATTCCCGGGCCATGTGTGCTGACGCAGGCGGTTGGTCGCTGCGGTGGTGAGTTCACGGTAGGGCAACTTTTCTGATTGCACAAAACGGTCAATGTAATATTCAGCCAGGGTGGGAATATCATCCAGGTAGGCGTGTAACGGCGGCATTTTGATCGGCATCACATTGAGGCGATAAAAAAGATCCTCACGAAAACCCTTTGAGCTGACCAGGCTATCCAGCGGGTAGCTGGTGCTGCTTACGATACGCACATCCATTTTGACCGGATTTTGCCCGCCCACGCGCATAAAGCGCCCGGCCTGCAAAGCGCTCAGTAGTTTTGTCTGGGTGTCATTGTCCAGATCACCAATTTCATCCAGATATAAGATCCCTCGTTTAGCCTGTTCAAAACAGCCTAGCTGTGTTGCACCAGCTTCGTCTGAGCCAAACAGGCGCCGTGTTATATTTTGTGCGGGGATAGCGGCCAGGCTGACCTTTACAAAAGGTGCGTCCCGGCGTGAACTCGCCTGATGCAGAGCGCGTGCGATCACATCTTTTCCGCTACCGGCCGGCCCGGTAATCATAACCCAGCTCTGGGTCTGGCCAACTTTTTGTATTTTGTCCCGCAGCTGTACCATGGTTTCGCTGTGCCCCACGGGGCTTGATACCGGCTCAAAGCGGTTTTTCAGCTGCTTGATTTGTTTGGCCTGCTCGCCGCTTTGCAGGGCCCGATTCAGGGTAACCAGCAGCTTGGCGGTAGTGAGCGGCTTTTCAAGGTAGTCATAAGCACCGTACTGGATTGCCTCAACGGCCGTCTCAACCGTGCCATGTCCGGAAATCATAACCACCGGGCAGCTGTTCCCCTGTTGCCTGATTTCTCTTAACAAGGTGATGCCGTCAACATCAGGCATCCAGATATCCAGCAAAATCAGATCAAATTCACTCGCCTTGAGGGCTGCCCGCGCAAGTTCGGCATTGGCGGCGGTGGTGATGACATAACCTTCGTCCTCAAGGATGTCCTGTAGTGTATCGCGAATGCTTTGTTCGTCATCAACGACGAGTATCTGTGACTGGCTCATTATGGGTTACTTATTTTCTCGTTTGAATTGTCGGAACGGGATTCAGGCAACCAGATTTTAACGTTGCCACCCCCCCGGCTCTGGTTGCTGACGATAACAAAACCACCGTGTGCCTGTGTTATGCGCTTCACGATGGCCATGCCCAGGCCGGTTCCTTCTGCTTTGCTGGTTACATAAGGCTCGAATACTTTGTCAACGATATGCGCTTCAAAGCCGGGGCCGTTATCCTGAATCTGGATGCTGATGCCGGGCTGCTCATGCTGTATTTCCCGTTTTGAGCTGATTGAAACTTCTGCATTTGGTGTTTCTTTCAACGCATCACAGGCGTTTCCCACTATGTTGTTCAATATTTGCCGTATTCCGTCCTGGTCCAGATGCATGGGTTTTAAGTCATTTTCGAGTTCAAGCCTGAACCGGATCGGGTTTTCCGGTTCACGATGCAGGTCCACCACATCTTCAATCAGGCGGTTCAGGTCGACATCTCTCAGGTTCAGGCGTTCGGAGCGCGCGTAACTGGCAAAGGCATCAACCATGCGTTTTAAAGTCTGTACCTGCTCGGCGATAGTACGCGTGGAACGATCCAGTGCCTCGCGTTCCGATTCGGGTAGTTTATTCAAATACTTTCTACGGATGCGTTCTGCTGACAGGCCAATCGGGGTTAACGGGTTTTTTATCTCATGCGCCAGACGTCGGGCCACTTCCCCCCAGGCCGCATCACGTTCGGCGGTGACCAGGTTGGTCACATCATCAAATACCACCACCCAGCCGCTGGCAATATGATCCTCCAGCGAAAGCGTTGAGGTGCGAACCATCAGCAGTTGTTTGCCTCGCCCGGAATCCAGCCTGATTTCCTGTTCCCCGGTGCGCCCGTTATCCATGACCTCATTTAAATGCTCGCAAAAGCTTCTCAGGTTCGGATGTACCAGGCAAAGGTCGGGAAGGGTTTGCTTATTAAACTGTCCCAGGTC
>JAAELZ010000598.1 GCA_024226105.1 Pseudomonadota bacterium
CGGCTCGTCGAGTATGTACATCACGCCGACCAGCCCAGAGCCGATCTGAGACGCCAGGCGAATGCGCTGTGCCTCGCCACCCGAGAGGGTGTCGGCGGTGCGGTCCAGGCTTAAATAATTAAGCCCTACATTGATTAAAAATCCCAGGCGGGCGTTGATTTCCAGGATGATTTTTTCGGCTATTTCCGCACGATGGCCTTTGAGTTTCAGGTTCGCAAAAAATGTCTGGCTCTGGGTTACCGGCAAACGCGTGATGTGATGGATCGGGTGGCTGTCGATAAAAACGTGCCGTGGGCCTTCTCCCAAACGGCTGCCCCTACAGGTATCACAGGTTTTGACGCTGAAGTATTTTGAAAGGTATTCGCGAACAGCGGAGGAATCTGTTTCCATATAACGCCGCTGTCGGTTGTTTATTACGCCTTCAAAAGGCCGCGAGCGTTCGCGTTTATAACCACGGCGATTGAAGATGAATTTCACGCGGGTTTTACCCGTGCCGAATAAAATCAGATTTTTCTGTTCTTCGCTGAGGTCTTTGTAGGGCGCATGGATATCAAATTCATAGGCCCGAGCCACGGCTTCGAGCATGGCGAAGTAATAGCCGCTGCGTCCACTCCATCCCGGGATGGCACCTTCAGCCAGGCTCAGCAGGGGGTCAGCTACCGCTTTTTCCGGGTCCATATACTGGCGTGCACCCAGGCCGTCGCAATCGGGACAGGCACCATGCGGATTATTAAAGGAAAACATGCGCGGCTCGAGTTCAGGCAGGCTGTAACCGCAGTGGGGGCATGAAAATTTCGCGGAGAAAAGCAGTTCCTTTTCACCCGTATAATTCTCGTCAACAATACTGACAAGGGCCAGGCCATCGCTTAGTGCAAGCGCAGTCTCAAAAGATTCTGCGAGCCGTTGTTCATTGCCCGGCTTGCATACCAGGCGATCTACCACGACATCGATATTGTGTTTGGTGTTTTTCTCAAGGGGTTCGATGCTGCCCAGTTCGACCACTTCGTCATTGATGCGCGCTCGAATATAACCCTGGGCGTGCATTTCCATTAGTAACTGCTGGTGCTCACCTTTGCGCCCCCGTATCACCGGCGACATTAGCATGAGGCGGGTGCCCTCCGGCAGCGCCATGATCTGGTCAACCATCTGGCTGACGGTTTGTGCTTCAAGCGTAATATCGTGTTCAGGGCAGCGTGGTTCCCCAATTCGTGCAAATAGCAGGCGCAGGTAGTCGTATATCTCTGTCACCGTGCCGACCGTTGAACGCGGATTGTGAGAGCTTGATTTCTGCTCAATGCTGATGGCGGGTGACAGGCCTTCGATCAGGTCCAGGTCGGGTTTTTCCATCATCGACAGGAACTGCCGCGCGTAGGTCGAAAGTGATTCAACATAGCGGCGTTGGCCTTCGGCGTAGATAGTATCAAAAGCCAGCGAGGATTTTCCTGAACCGGATAAACCGGTGAAAACGATCAGCTTGTCGCGCGGCAAATCTACGTCAATATTGGCCAGGTTATGAGTGCGCACACCGCGCAATTTAATTGTGTCCACTGATTAGCAATCCTGATACGAAAATAAAAACAAACCTGATACTATACGCGCCCGCAAACTCCGCGTTCAAATATTTTTTAGATTTTATTTATGAGCAGACGTCGCCGACCTTCAAACCCTATGACTGCACTTGAAAGGCGTGCGGTTTTTTCCCTGGCCGGGATATTCGGTTTGCGCATATTCGGTCTGTTTCTCATTTTGCCGGTATTTGCGCTGTATGCAACCGGACTTGAACAGGCGACTCCATTTTTAATCGGTTTGACTCTGGGCGCATACGGCCTGACTCAGGCCCTGTTGCAAATTCCTTTTGGTGTGCTATCGGATCGATGGGATCGCAAAAAAGCGATCATCCTGGGGCTGCTGATCTTTGCTCTGGGCAGCATCATTGCCGGGCTGGCCGAATCTATTTATGGGGTGTTGGCCGGCCGGTTGATCCAGGGTGCGGGCGCCATTTCAGCAGCAGTTATTGCTTTGCTGGCCGACCTTACCCGCGAAGAACAGCGTACCAAGGCGATGGCGGTGATAGGTGTCGGTATTGGTTTTATATTTATGGCCTCGATGATACTGGGCCCGGTGTTTGATCAATGGGTGGGCGTGAAAGGAATATTCTATCTGACGGCGGTTGCGTCAATTTTGGCAATTCCGGTTTTATTGAGAATTACACCCGAACCAAAACGCCTGCGGCATGCGCAAAGCGCACATACTATCCGTATGCAAATTGCTCAGGTGGTTCGTAATCCGCAATTGCTGCAACTGGATTTCGGGATTTTTGCGTTGCACGCAGTGCTGACCTCTATTTTTGTCGTTTTACCCTTTACGCTGATAGATTTGGGTGGTCTGGAAAAATCCGAACACTGGAAAGTTTACAGCTCGGTAATGGTGCTGGGTGTGATCGGTATGCTGCCCTTTATGGCGGTAAGCCACCAGCGCGAGAAAACCCGGGGTGCGATGCAG
>JAAELZ010000599.1 GCA_024226105.1 Pseudomonadota bacterium
CCTTTTTTACCGGTCTTGAGGAGGTGCCAGGCAGCGCGCACCAGCCCCTGCCAGTCCACACCTGGATGCTGGTAGAAGCGGTCGTCCTCGGCAGCGAGAACTGCCTGAACCATGGTTTCCGGCACGTCCCTTAGTGTTACCGGGACTCGGCGCTTTTCCCCAAATTCTGCGATTAATCGCCCATCTTGGGTATAGACGCGTAACGGGACCTGGAGACGCATATCCTTCAGAATTTCGATGGAAGGAAGCTGTGGCGTGATATAGAACCACACGCCCGCCCCGGCGCCAGCTCCGATTAAGGTAGCGGCAAGCGCTAGATATAGGCCGTAGCGGATTATTCTGAAGGGACGGAGCATGGATCTCAGCATGTTTATAGGTCAGCCATTATAAACCGAAACAGTCGGCCAAGTACCGCTTTTCATGCCATTTTATCTGCCATCACCCCGGTGCCAACGGGAAAAACTGAGGGAATGGCAACTCAAATACTAAATTATTTAAAAAGGTGGTTTGTATCTTTCGCTTGCTTGATCTATAGTTACAGCTAGTATTTAATAAACCAGTAGATGAATCCGTTCTAACCACGGGGTTTGAAAGGAAAAAAAAGGAAACGCAGTGGGCTTATTCGGCAAAAAAAATACCCCAGTCATCGGCCTTGATGTCAGTTCAACGGCGGTA
>JAAELZ010000600.1 GCA_024226105.1 Pseudomonadota bacterium
AATACACCGACGAAGAGAAGGTCTACAACCCTGACGGCAGCCTGAAAAAATATGCAAAAGGCACGTTTATCTATCGTCTGGCAGGCCGCAACCGTGAAAAATCAGCCTCCTACTATACTCCTGAAGTGCTCACCAAATGTCTGGTCAAATATGCGCTCAAGGAACTACTGAAGGACAAGACCGCGGACGAGATTCTGACCCTCACGGTGTGCGAGCCGGCGATGGGGTCCGCCGCCTTTTTGAACGAAGCGGTCAACCAACTGGCCGAAGCCTATCTCCGCAAAAAACAGGAGGAAACCGGCGAGATTATCAGTCACGACGACTATCCTCAGATTCTCCAGCAGGTCAAGATGTCCATCGCCGACGCCAATGTGTATGGGGTTGATCTGAATCCGGTGGCGGTAGAATTAGGGGAAGTATCGCTCTGGCTCAACACAATTCACAGGGGCGGCTATGTCCCCTGGTTTGGAATGCAATTAGTGTGCGGCAACTCCCTGGTGGGAGCGCGGCGTCAGGTGTTTGACGCCGCGCTCTTGAAAACGACGAAAAAAGGCTCTGCCACCTATCTGGAAGCCGTGCCTGAGCGTGTAAAATTAGGAGAGCCGCGACCGCAAAACGGCGTGTATCATTTTCTGCTGCCGGATAAGGGGATGGCCGAGTATAATGATAAGGTCATCAAACAAATGGCCGGCGACAAGATCACCCGGATTAAAAATTGGCGTAAGGATTTCACCAAAGCCTACAGCAAACAGGATATCGAACTGCTCAAGACCCTTTCTGCTGCCATAGACCGGCTTTGGGACGCCCATATCGTCATGCTGAAACGCATCCGCCAAAAAACCGAGGACACCGCAGCCTGGAGTGCAAACTTTAGTTTGCCCTCAGCATCCTTATCCGGCAAACTGAAGTTTGCACTCCAGGGGACACCAACCACCACGCGCCAGAAAGATAAAATCTACTTTGAAGAAATGCTTTCGCATAACGTCCGTAATTCCAGCCCCTATCGCCGCCTCAAGTTAGTGATGGACTATTGGTGCGCCCTCTGGTTCTGGCCGATTGAAAAAGCGGAACTGCTGCCCTCCCGCGATGAATTCCTGATGGACTTACAATTAGTGCTGGAAGGGAACGTGATCGACATTATGGCCGGAATACCGCAGCAAACCGCATTGTTTGCCGAAACCCAGCCCAAAGAGGAAGCCCAAAAATTAGCGGACGAATTCGGCTATGTGAATGTGGATGAACTGATGCAGAAGATCAAACGCCTGA
>JAAELZ010000601.1 GCA_024226105.1 Pseudomonadota bacterium
AACTATAAAGTTCTGCCTCCCTTTCGCGAACACAGCGACCGGGAGGCCCTACGCGATGGCATAAAAAATGGCGTCATCTCATCGGTGTGTTCAGATCATCAGTCACGCGGCAGAGACACCAAACTCGCCCCGTTTAGCGAAGCCTCCAGCGGGGTGACCGGCTTACAAACCCTGCTTAGCCTGACCTTACGCCTGGCGGACGAAGATGTCTGTAGCCGAAGCGAAGCAATTGCTCTGTTAACAACCAACCCGGCACGCGAAATAAGTATTGATACCGGGCATCTTGCTCCCGGCCAGGCAGCAGATATTTGTATTTTCGACCCGGAAGAAACCTGGGAACTGACGCCTGACAATCTGTATTGCAGGGGTCAAAGTTCTCCCTTTATCGGTCAAACACTAAAAGGAAAAGTTAGCCATACCCTGATCAATGGGCATATTGTTTATCCCTTTACTTAAAAACCCGCCTGCTGACAGGTGTTCAGGAACGTATCGTCTCAGCGTAATGCCGGCTGTCCTGAAAGCGCTGATTTTCCATAGGGATGGTATTTCCCAGCCATTCCAGCATATCTGACCACATATCATGGGCCTGGATGACCGATATTGCCTTATTCGAACTGGGCAATTCTATGGTCACCACCGGAATCCCACGTTTGACCCCGGCATAGTTGCCCAGTGAACCCGGATAGGTTCCGAGCAGCCCGCCTTTGAGCTTGCCAAACCGGCGCGGTGCATTTTTACGACTGGGAGCATCATAGTCGATTAAATTGTACGGCGCGTGTACGGTAATAATCATATCGGGTTGAAACTTATCAATTTCATCTATCAACCAACGCGTTTCCGGTTCACTACCCGCAGCGGGGCCGGGGAATTTTCGAGACGCGCTTTTCGCCTTATCACGCCAATAGGCCAATGCCGTATCCTGCCAGTCGGTTGTCGGCATGTTTCGATTCAAATCCACACCGTTGGCATTGGTTCGACTCGGCTTTTTTTTGAACAGACCATCCGGATTCATGACCGGCACCACACTCCATACAAACTCGCCATCGTGGTGAACACGCAAATACTCCATCCATTCAAACACGATGCTCACAGAAGACAATTCATCCCCGTGCACGCCACCGATTAGCAGCACCCGGCCGGTTGGAACAATGCCGCCAAGCTGCCCAAAACGACTAATCATAATCGGATCACCCTGCGCAGAAACATGCCCTGTCGGTTCCAGCCTGACAGACATACACTGATGATAGTCGATACTGGACAGGCGATTGTTAATTCGCGCACAAAAATCCGATTGGTACTTGTTTACCATCGCCGGGGGCCTGGCCGTATCGGGCAATTTTATTGAGGCGATGTCCTGCGTAGCTTTTTCGGGATCTGCCTGCGATCGATCGACCGGAGATTTTCCTCCGCCGAGAAATATTTTTTCAACAAACGATTGAAGCTTAAAGCCCATGGACGCACTCTCAACTTCTGCGCTCACCTGAACGCGCGTTTCAGTCACGATGACCGGAGTGGAATAGCTGGGTGACGGTATCTCGTAGCGGAAGCCTGTGAACGTCAGCCTTGACTCGGGTTTTTGCTGCTCAGTATCTGAATACACACCGAACAAACTGCATGCCGACTGAGTACCACCCAGAAACGACAGCACAAGCAGATAAGCGAGGCGCCTGAACAAACGGGAGATTCTCATACTCAATGACACCTATTACACTAACAGCCTTCACTACGAGCCGCCGATTCAACCACTCCAGGTTATGGAGTCGAAGTTTTTTGGTCAAAAACAGAGGTGCTTAAATAACGGTCACCCCGATCACAAACTACGCTCACGATTGTAGCATTTTTTAGCCCCCGTCCCACAGACAAAGCAGCTGCAAATGCGCCACCGGAGGATATTCCACAAAACAAACCTTCGCCCGTCGCAAGCTCACGCGCCATCTTCTCCGCATCCAGTTGGGTTACGTCAACCGTTTTATCCAGTTGCTGTCGATCAAAGATTTTCGGCAAATAGGGTTCAGGCCAGCGCCGAATCCCCGGAATGGACGCCCCACCAGCAGGACGCACTCCGATAATCTGAATTTCAGGGTTCACCTCCTTCAAATAACGTCCGGTTCCCATAATCGTTCCTGTGGTACCCATTGCACTGACAAAATGAGTAATCATGTGTTCGCTCTGCTGCCAGATCTCCGGCCCCGTCGCCAGGTAGTGCGCATCAGGATTATCCGGATTAGAAAATTGATCAAGCAGATAACCCTTTCCCTGCGCCTGCATTTTCTCACCGAGGTCCCGCGCACCCTCCATACCCTGCTCCTCACTAACCAGCACAAGTTCAGCACCATACACACTCATGGTCAACTGGCGTTCCTCACTCATATCGGCAGGCATGATCAGAATCATCTTATAACCCAGCGTTGCCGCCACCATCGCAAGCGCAATGCCGGTGTTTCCACTGGTCGCTTCGATCAGCGTATCGCCCGGCTTAATGTCACCTCGATACTGCGCCTGAAGAATCATATTCAGGGCCGGCCGATCTTTTACCGAACCGGCAGGGTTATTCCCCTCCAGCTTGAGCAAATACGTATTGCTATCATCCGGAACAATATTAGTCAGACGAATTAAGGGTGTATTGCCAATGGTTGACTGGAGTGTCGGGTAGGGCTCAGGCGCATTAATGTTCATAAAATATTGATCAGAATC
>JAAELZ010000602.1 GCA_024226105.1 Pseudomonadota bacterium
AACATATGATTATATGTCCTCAGGGCACTGATATTAATTTAGCGCCTTAGACATTTGTATTTCGAATATCCAGCGAAATATGCGTTTATGGCCTGATATTAGACAAACTCTGCCACAACCAGCCTATATTACCAAAACATAAAGTGCGCGCCACGCGCATATATTACTGGGATTTCCATATTATCAGTGCGAATCACGCATATATCATTTTATTTAATCCTGTATAAATCGCTTCTAATTACCATGAATATCATATTCAGGCCTTGAAAACAAACTATTTAAACATTTTGTGTGTACTATGCGTTTGACAAAAGTGCGCGCACGTTTTATAGATAGGTCAACTGACCATAAGGCAGTGTTTTAGGCAACTTGGTGTCTTGTTTGTTTTCGGAGTCAATCATGAATCAGCCTATTAAGCTATTAGATCAGGTCCGGAACTTAATGCGTGTAAAACACTATAGTCTCAGTGCCGAAAGACAATACATACACTGGATGAAACGGTATATCTTCTATCACCAAAAGAAGCATCCAAAGGATATGAATGAAAGCCACGTTCAAGCTTTCCTAACGCACCTCGCAGTTAATAGAAAAATCGCTGCCTCTACGCAGAATCAGGCGTTGAATGCCCTGGCCCGCAAGTATCCCAATGCAGCCAAAGAATGGAGATGGCAGTCAATGAGCCACGGTGCGATGCTGAACCCTGCGACCCTGCGAATGATTTTGGATTCAAGCCATTGAACTTGGCACAACGCTGCATTCGCCTAAGCTTTCAGCCGGGACGCATCGTCGGTCGCTTGGGCTCCCTTAACGAAACGTCCCATCCATTTTACCGACCTAACGGCCTGCGAAATCAACCATTGGCCCGGTCGAACGGTTCGCGTTATTTGCCTTGCGAAGGCGCTGTGGGATGTGACACTCATTTAAGCGAGCCCAAGCGAGCGTTGAGTGTCACGGCTAAATACCGAGGCGGCAGCACCCTGAGTCAAAGAGCCACGGCGCGATGCTGAACCCTGCGCAGGATCCTGGATTCAAGCCATTGAACTTGGCACAGCGCTGCATTCGCCTCTGCTTTCAGCCGGGACGCATCGTCGGTCGCTTGGGCTCCCTTA
>JAAELZ010000603.1 GCA_024226105.1 Pseudomonadota bacterium
ACCTGCTTCAACCAGCGGCCCTAAAGGCGTGTCTGCAACGAATATACGCATTCGTGTACTATCGGTGACGACAACCCAGGTTTTAGAAGATTTCATATATCACCTCTCAGTCTTTGTTTGCCTGCTCTTTGCAGTGTAGCCTGCCGATTAATCAGGCGCTTTGACGCAACTCAAATATATTGAAATTAGCGGCGCCGACAGGACCGAGATAAATGCGCTATATTGGAATATTGAGTTTTAGGTGCCTAGCCCCATTTTATATTATGTATTTTGAAGGGTTTTATAATGATGAAAAAACAAACTGGACAAGCCATCCAGTCCCCCGCAGTTGCGGGGCTTTTCTATCCCGCTGAACCGAATACACTGCAAAATGACGTTGATCGGTTTTTACACCAGGCCCGGCCGGATAGACCGTTAGAAAGCACCGCAGGCCAACCGGCTAAAGCACTGATTGTGCCACATGCGGGTTATACTTATTCAGGTGCTATTGCTGCGAAAGCCTACGCAAAACTCCAGCCATACGCCAGTCAGATTAACCGTGTGGTTATTTTTGCGCCTGCACATCGCCTGGCCTTTCGGGGATTGGCAACTTCCTCGGCAGATCAGTTTAAAACTCCGCTGGGGCTGATTCCTGTGGATGGTATCGGTCGTCAGCAATTGCTATCGAGTGACTATCCGCTGACTATTGTCGACGAAGCCTTTCGTGAAGAGCATGCTCTGGAGGTGCAATTGCCTTTTCTGCAGCGTATTCTAGCTGACTTCACATTACTGCCCGTGCTGGCAGGCGATGTTGACCCTGTTGAGGTGAAGAGGGTTATGAACCGGTGTTGGGGTGGGCCGGAAACCCTGATTGTTGTAAGTTCTGATCTGAGTCATTTTCATGATTACCAGACGGCTGAACTAATGGATAGCCGTACCACGGCAGAGATCGAAGCCCTGAATCCCGAAGGTATTGGTCACGGGGATGCCTGTGGGCGTTTTCCAGTCAATGGCCTGCTACTGGCAGCCAGGGAAAAAGGCCTGCAGGTAAAAACCGTGGCGCGTTGTAATTCGGGTGATACGGGAGGTGGCCGGCAATCCGTGGTGGGCTATGGAGCGTATGTCTTTGCCTGAATTAGTTGACCAGCAGGACGGCCAGCTATTGCTTGAACTGGCCGGGAAATCCATCGAACACGGTTTGCTGGAAGGTGGTTATCTGGATGTTGATCTGAAAACCATACCTGATAGCCTGTTAAGGCCGGGTGCCTCGTTCGTGACGTTGAGCCTGCAGGGACAGTTGCGAGGCTGTATTGGTCACCTGGAAGCGACGCAACCCCTGGTGCAGGATGTAGTGGAGAATGCCAGTCTGGCGGCTTTCAGTGATCCCCGTTTTTCGCCACTTACGCCCGGGGAGTTCAAGGA
>JAAELZ010000604.1 GCA_024226105.1 Pseudomonadota bacterium
ATCATCGTTTATGATTTTGATGCCTGGATTGGCCGCCATATACGGCTCATGATAAGCACCCTGCTGGCTTTTGGTGTAGGCACCGCCCCAGGATACGATGACCAGTTCGGTCTCCGCTGAAGCTGTAGTAAACCCTGCAGAGCCAACTGCAATCGCCGTTGCCAGCATGGTTTGTGTAAAGACTTTTTTCATTTTCGATTCTCCTCGTGGTAATTTGAATATTAAGTCATTGGTTTACGAAGCAGCGAAATCAAAAAGACTCTGATACTTCGCGTATAACGCGTGCCCGGGCTACTTCGTCAATCTGTAGGATCCAGTGCACGACAATCATCTGTACTCCAGCCAATTTTTACCATATCGCCTTCAGTTAGCTGAGCATGGAGCGCCGAATTTGGAATTTTGACGACAAAATCGTCGTGCCCGCATACCTGCATGCGGGTTCGGATATGGTCACCAAGGTATATGAGTTCGAGTGCTTTGGCCTCGAAGTTATTCTCAAACTGGCCGGGGTCCGGGTTCACGGCAACGCGCTCCGGGCGCAAGGATAAGGTAGCGCGCTGCCCCTCACCTGCAATATTCACCTGTTTGGCAGTAATCATACTACCGTCATCGGCCTTTATCTGGCAGGTGTCGCCATCGGCACTTTCAACCGTGCCCAATAATCGATTGTTATCTCCTATAAAGTCCGCGACAAAGGCGTTCAACGGTTGCTCGTACAATTCATCGGGTGGCGCTAACTGCTGTACTACGCCATCGTCAAATACTGCCACACGATTTGACATGGTCAGTGCCTCACTCTGGTCATGCGTGACGTACATCACCGTGACTTCCAGATTCTCATGGATATGCTTTATCTCGTATTGCATCTGCTCACGCAGGTTTTTATCCAGCGCACCGAGTGGTTCATCCATCAACACCACCTCGGGGTCAAACACCAGGGCTCGCGCCACAGCAACGCGCTGTGCCTGGCCACCTGATAGTTGTGCGGGGCGACGATCGGTAAATTCGCCAAGCTGCACCATGTCCAGTGCACGTTTTACCTTGGCTTCCCGGTCAGATTTTCCCATGCCGCGTACTTCCAGCGGGAAACTCAGGTTCTCGCCGACGGTCATGTGCGGAAAGAGAGCATAGTTTTGAAACACCATGCCGATACCCCGTTTGTGGGGCGGGACGCTATTGATGGGCTGGCCATCAAGATAGATTTCACCATGTGTTGCCGGTTCAAAGCCCGCCAACATCATCAAACAGGTGGTTTTGCCGGAACCCGATGGGCCCAACATGGTTAAAAATTCTCCTCGTTCCATATCCAGATTAAAGTCTTTTACGACGAGAATTTCACCGTCGTAGCTTTTTTGGACATTTTCGAAGCGAACCAGGATATCGTTCGCTGGTGCCATATTTTAGTAATTATTTGGTATTGGTGTGGCGCAAAGGTAACGCATCAAATTTTCTATGTCAAACAGCAGATGCTAATGCTGCCAAGTAAAATCGAACCGGTCCTGTCCCTAAACCTGCCTTTGACGCTTCTACGTTCTCCTCAAATCCAATACCTTAGAGCACGTTGCGACTTGCCACATCGCATCTGCGACAGGAATGATTTTCCGCGCTTTGTGCTCTATGATAGCATCCGCGTGTTGAAGGCTTGCCGAACATGTCGGCAAGCTCTACCCTTACTCTCAAACAAACCCATTGCCGCTGGTTATAACTGCCAAGTGAAAAACAAGTATTCTATTTTCAGCCTCGCGCGCAACGCGCTGTCCTATCACAGGAACTGGCAACAGGCCTGGCGCAGCCCGGAACCGAAGA
>JAAELZ010000605.1 GCA_024226105.1 Pseudomonadota bacterium
ACAGGCGTTCGACGACTGGGTCGGCAGCAGCAATAATGTGGCCGGGCGGATGTTCGATTTTGGGCAATGCTCCGGCTGGAGCGGAATCGGTTCTACCTCGGAAGTAAATCCATTACCGTTCTTACCGGAAGCCCGAATCCACCAGTTGATGCAAAATGATGAATTCGCTGCCCGACCGCAGTGGTTGAACCAGTGTTGTGAAACCACCAGCTATACCCGAACGCAAAGCCCGTTGTTGAGCTTACTTCAATCGCAATATGGAAACGGTTTACTGTTGCGCCTGGTCGCGCGTTTGACAGAGATGGCTCTATTGTCTCAGAAATTAATACCCGGGCCGCAGGAAGCCGGGGTAAATGGTATTGAAAGCCACGCAGTTTCGGTTCAGAATCCAGGGGTAGGCCAGGTGGATGCGGCGCGTGGGCGATTGTTGCATCGTGTATTGCTGGATGGGAAGCACATCCTCAGCTATCAGATTGTAGCGCCGACTGAGTGGAATTTTCATCCACAAGGCGTGGTGGCTCAAGGCCTGAAAACGTTAAGCGGTGACAAAGAACAAATAGAGCAGCAGGCCAGATTGTTGATCAGTGCAATTGACCCCTGTGTGGCGTATGAATTGCGTGTAAACTGATGCTTATGATTCAGCGGGTGCCCCAAATCCGTTATTTCGGCATTCAACAATAGACATGTACGCCTTGTGTGATCACATTTTTTACCTTGAACTAACCGATTTGGAGCACGATCTGAGCCGTAGTGGCAGGTGTTTGAATACATGAGTAGTTTGAAAAATGCATGAAATGTCGTTGTGTGAGGGTGTTTTGCAGGTGTTGCAGGACAATGCCCGTAGCCAGGGCTTTACCTGTGTGAAAACGGTGTGGCTGGAAATTGGTGCTTTGTCTGGCGTAGAACTGGAGGCGATGCGTTTTGGTTTTGATGCCGTGATGCGAGGCAGCCTGGCCGACAAGGCCAGGCTGGAGATTATAGAAATTCCGGGAGAGGCGTGGTGCTTGAAATGCGCCAAAGCGGTTCAGGTTAAACAACGTTTTGACCAATGCCCGGAATGTGAAAGTTACCAGCTACAAGTTATCAGCGGTGACCAGATGCGAATTAAAGAACTGGAGGTTGAATAATGTGTACTGTTTGTGGTTGCGGAAATACCGATAAAAATAGTGAAGGCCATACTCATAGTCACGATCACGATCACGTGCATGGCCATGGCGAACACCATCATCACCATGATGAGGGTACGCATGACTACGGGCAGGGTCCGGCACACGCCCATGCACCGGGCTTAAGCCAGGCACGTATGGTGCAGATTGAACAGGACATCCTGGGCAAAAACAACCAGTATGCTGCGGCTAATCGCCGCTGGTTTAGCGATCGCGGTATTCTTGCTTTAAACCTGGTATCAAGCCCGGGCTCAGGTAAAACATCGCTGTTGACTCGAACCATTGATGATCTTAAATCGGAATTGAAACTGTCGGTTATCGAGGGGGATCAACAAAGCGCCAATGATGCTGAGCGTATCCGTAAAACGGGCGTGAAGGCCCTGCAGATTAATACCGGGAAAGGCTGTCATCTGGATGCGCATATGGTCGGGCATGGTCTTGAAAACCTGGATCCGGAAGAAGACGGGATTGTATTCATTGAAAACGTAGGCAACCTGGTTTGCCCTGCAGCCTTTGATCTGGGTGAGGCGCACAAGGTTGTTATCCTGTCGGTGACTGAAGGTGAAGACAAACCGATTAAGTATCCGGATATGTTTCACGCCGCGGATATCATGTTGCTGAATAAAATTGACCTGCTGCCTTATCTGCAATTTGATGTCGAACAGTGTATAGACTACGCGCGTCGAGTAAACCCGGGAATTAAGGTGCTACAGGTATCGGCAACCAGCGGTGAAAATATGCAATCCTGGTACCAGTGGCTCCGTGCAACGCAACAGATTTCACAGATAGGTCGCTAGGAGCCGGTCGGATTTAACATGTTTCGTTCAAAAGTCACGAAGATCGATAAACCGAGCCTATCTTGATCGTCAAATGGAACAACCATTCTTCTCACATGATAAGCTCATTTTATTCGATCTCGTGAATTTTGCTCCAAAACAGTCAAACCCAACAGGCTCCTAGCATGTGCTTAGCATTGCCCGCAAAGATTATTACCATTGATGAACAGGCCGACAATGCTGTTGTGGCCCTGGGAGAGGTTAAAAAAGAAGTCTCGCTGGCCCTGGTGGAGAATGTGAAACCCGGTGATTATGTACTGATACACGTAGGTTATGCACTCAATACGCTCAGCCCTGAAGAAGCCGAACGAACTCTGAAACTGTTTGCAGAAGCCGGGCTGAGCGAGACCTTGCCAGCA
>JAAELZ010000606.1 GCA_024226105.1 Pseudomonadota bacterium
AGCCCCGGGGGCCACTACAGGATATTGTGCCTTAATCGAAACTATTTAACAGGCAATTTACGCCAAAAACCCAGGAACTTAGATGTATTGACCGCTATCCACTTTTATCACCCCGCCGGTAATCAAACGCGCAGCATCGGATAGTAAAAATAGAACTGCATTGGCGATATCTTCCGGCTCGGCAAGTGCTTTGAGCACGGTCTCATCCAGCGCTTTTTGAAGATATTCTTCGGGTAATTTTTTCGCCATTTCCGTCAGCACCATACCGGGCGCAACGGCATTTACGGTAATACCCTTTGAACCCAGTTCACGGGCCGCCGTTTTGGTCAGCCCGATGAGGCCGGCTTTGGCGGCCGTGTAGTTCGCCTGACCAAACTTGCCTCGAATACCATTGATCGATGTAATATTGACGATGCGCCCGTATTGCCGTTCACGCATACGGGGCGCCAGGGCGCGCATCAGGTAGAAGGCGCCATTGAGGTTGATATCAATCACCGACCGCCATTCCTCATCACTCATTTTAGCAAGTGTTCGATCACGTGTAATACCGGCATTATTGACCAGCAGGCCAAGATCGTCGGGCAGGGTTTCCACGGCGGATTGTACACTCCCTGAATCGGCAATATTCACCTTATGAAATATACCCGGGCAGGGGATTTGTTCATTTTCTTCAAGGTCGAAAACGTGCACCTCGGCCCCCGCATCAGACAGCATTTGCGCGATGGCCAGACCAATGCCATTGGCACCTCCGGTAATCAGGGCTTTTCGCCCGTCAAAATCCCACATCAACGCGGCCTCATAATGCGCAGTCCAGAGAAAGAATTTGAGCCGGGGTAAAACCAGCACCCGCCAGAAAACGATTAATCTGAAAATTGTTCCATTCAACTTCCGTACGTATATCCTCAACCTGCAGGGAAGCGAGATTGCCAAGCAGTTGAGTCATCAACGCTGTGCCGATGCCACTGCCTTTATATTCCGGCCCCACGCCAATGGTATCGATCACAGCGGTGGAGGAAGTACGACCAAAGCTGCCATAATCAAGCCTCGCCATAATAAATCCCGCCACCAAATCATCCTGAATGCCCACCAGGGAGATGCGAATGCCACTGTCGGTGATCGCTTCGGTTATCTTCTGTTTTATATAATCTTCACGGCTTTCACCTGAAATATGGCGCTCGATACGAAGGATGTCATTAGTGTCCGAAGCCTGTAGCGAGCGAACCGGCGGCAACCGCCAGGCATCACTATCTTCATCATTGAATGTATCCGCTTTGCGCAAAACAACCGTTGACCGCTTAAGGATATTGCGCGGCGCCAGGGTAAAGCCACTACTGCTAAAGTAGGCCATCATGTCCTGCTGTTGCCAACTGGCCTGGGTGCGCAAGCTGGAGCAGCCACGAGACATTGCTTCCTGTTTCAGTGCGTTCATCAAACTCATTCCAAGGCCCGAACCCTGCTCCCCCGGTTGCACGCCCAGCGTATCAATCTGGGCAACGGATCGCTTCCCGCCAAATTCACCGGTCAGAACGTTGGCCAACAGGAATCCACACACGTGATCCTTATCGCTAACCACAATCGAGATATAGGTTTCCGGTGAGCGTCGCATCGCCTGCAAACGTTTACGGAAGAAATCGGCCCGGTCCTCTCCCCCGATATCCCTGTCCAGCGTGATTAGCTGATCGATGTCGGCCGCTTGCAGTATGCGAATCTGATGTTGTTTATCTATCATCCTAAAATCCTCGGGGCTGGTACACAATGAATATGCTTATTGTATTGATAGAGAACGGGTCGTTGATCAATGCAGTTGCTCATACTTCTCCTGTAACTCTTCCGGGCTTTCTTCAAACTCCGGATTGGCCTCAATGCAATCAGGGGCGCATACCAGTTCGCACTGGGGCTCGTCTTCTGCACCAACACACTCGGTACACTTGAATGCATCAATAACATAAAGTTCATCTCCTTCTGCAATCGCATCGTTCGGGCACACTTCGACACAAGCGTCACAAAGTGTACAGCCTTCAATAATCATTAATGCCATATCAATTCCTCACTTTGTAGAATTTCTGCATCAGATCTTAAATAAGCCGGCTACGACGCTTTAGCCAGCTGTGCCTGTTGCTTGAGTTTTTCATGGCGGAACGCACCCCAGATGGCCCCCCCGATCGCCCCGGCATAAATCGAATCGGGATGACCCACCGCTTCAAGCGAACTGAGTTTTTGCTTGTCAAGAACTTCATTGAGCGCCGCCACCAGGCCTTCATCCAAAGCAAGCCCACCGGTCATCAGCACCACACCCTCGCTGGCTTTGACCACCTTTAGCAACTTGCCGAGACGGTTGGCCATGGAAAGATGGATACCTTTGAGAATATTCGGCGCGGTGATGCCCCGTGACACCATATTGATCACGTCGGTTTCTGCCAGTACCGCGCAAATACCGGACACGGCTTCGGGATCATCCGCCTGCTTTGACAGACTACCAATTTCCTCCTGGGCAATACCCAGGTAACGGGCAATATTCTCCAGAAATTGTCCGGAGCCGGAAGCACACTGGCTGGTCATCCGATACGTCAACACCTTGCCCTGTTCGTCTATTTTGATCGCTTTGCCGTTAAGGGCGCCGATATCAAGCACCGAACGCGCCTCTGGATTGAGATAAACAGCACCACGAGCGTGTGTTGTCATAGAGTAGAAATGGCCAGTGGAGAACTGGATATTCTCTCCGTCACCGGTGGTGGCCACGTAATCAAGCTCGGCCTCTTCAAGCCCAAGCCCTTTTAGTACCGAATCAAAACCGTGTCGCGCCAGCACCAGCGGATCACGATTACGAATTCGATCGACGCGACGTCCCAACCACTCTATTTCGTCACCTTCCACGCGAAATACAACCGTTTTTACGGCGCCTGTTCCCAGATCAATCGCAGCTGTTAATGCCATGTTGTTACCTCCATCATTATGCGGCCTCCATCACGGCCCGGCGGGCAAACTCGGAAGCGCCAAGCGCCCCTGTATAAATAGAGTCCGGATCGATATTGATCTTCACCTTACCGTAATTTTCTTCAATCAATTTACTCAATTCGTTGACGGCAGATTCATTCTTGGCGACCCCCCCGGTAAAGGTAAACTCATCCTCAACGCCGCCGGAGCGGGAAATAATCGACATCGCGCGCATGATAATGGCGCGATGCAGGCCCGCCATAATATCTTCACGTTTTTCACCCAGCGAGAGGCGATCTCGCAACTCTGCGCCGGCAAACACGGTGCAGGTAGAGTTGATACGCACCTTCTTGGTCGACTTCATCGCCATCGGGCCCAGTTCATGCAAACCAATGTTCATCTCATCGGCGATATAACCCAGATACCTGCCGCACCCGGCGGCACAGCGGTCATTCATCTGAAAGTTGACCACAATACCCTGGTCGTCCACCTGAATGCCTTTGGTATCCTGCCCACCGATGTCGAGCACGGTACGGGTTTTAGGGTACATCATGTGAGCCCCGAGGCCATGACAAAGAATCTCCGAGCGAATGTGTTCCTTGGAAAAAGGAAGGCGCACTCTTCCGTACCCGGTGCCGACCACGTAGCTTTCATCCAGCTCAACGTCAAGCGCATCGCCAATCCTGGCTGCAATAATATCCTGGTCGACCGAAATATCAGAAAGCTCCCGCATTTCGCGATCCAGCGCCCGCAGAAACTTATTTTTCATGTCACCACTGGGCGGGCGGTTTTCTACCTCAATGATCGATTTATCATAAACGTTGAGCAATGCATCGTAGGCAATTCCGGCCTCATCTGCTACCTCTTCCGAAAGTTGCATGTATTGAGAACCGGCAATATCTCGAAAAAAATCTGATTTGCGCTCGGCACCGGGCGCGTATAACGCCTTGCCGCTCTCGCGTAGCTTTTCAAAGGTAACACTGACAGCCGTTTTCAGTTTATCACGAAAATCAACGAACCTTGGGTCTTCAGCGTTTTTAAGGCAGGTCTCTCGCAGATCATCCAGTTGCTCAAAATACTGTTCCAGGCGAAAGTTTCGTTCCAGTCCATCCAGCAACAGATCAACTTTTCCCTCAAGCTCAGCAACCTCTTCCAGCCCGCGACGAAACAGCGTCAGACGGGTATCAATAAAAGCCTCCTGCTTGGCAACCGCACTCGCGGTGTCGTAGTTGGAACGCGAATTGGTGATGCCGTGCCCTAACTGTTTACCGTTCTCATCCATAACCACTGCCTTGGTGGTAGTCGATCCCAGGTCTATACCGATAAAACATTTCATAATTAAAATTTCCTCAAGCCGCGTTGCGTTGACGGCGCTGCTCAATCATCTGAAAGTAACTTTCCAGACGATTTTTGACGTTTGCCTGCGAAAAATAGCGGGGGTCGACCAGGTCTGTTTCGATAAACGCCCCCGGCTTACCGGTGCGCTTTTCAATCTCACGCATCATCAGCAATTCACCCGCGGCGAAGCTGTTGCAGCTCTTGATTGAGTTGGTGAGAAAACCATCGGCCTCAAACTCATGCATGTACTTCTCGATCAGATCCACACGTTGAGGCATGTTGTTATTGGTATAACAGGAGAGACAATACTCGGCCAGAGATTCCAGCGGTTTGCTGGCATCGTGCCTGAAACCTTCATCGTAAAGCCCGCCTACCTTGGAGTAGGTACTGGCCACCACCACGGCGCCTTCGTCGTAGAACATTTTCCAGAAATCACGAAAACTGGTCCAGTTGGGCGGCCCTTCCACCACCAGGCGATATTTCTGTTCTTTCTGCTCTCCCTCCGGCGTGATCGGGCCCTGACCATTTTTCAGCCGCTGCTCTATTTCAGCGCGCAGCATGGTGTAGTAATCCACCGCTTCCTGGGTGCCCCGAAAAGCGGTAAAAATCGGCCCCATGTAATAGACCGCACCGAAATACGCGTCGATGGGGGTGGGTTTATTTTTAGCCGACTCCAACACCCACACAAGGTCATCTTCCGCCTTCGCAGACAATTTTAACATCTCGCGCAGGCGGTCAATATCGAACTTGACTCCCGACACCTTTTCCATGGTGGGGATCACGTCTTCCTTAAGTTGTTTCACGATGTACCTGATCATTTCGGGGGTGATCTTGCCATCCCCCTGGTAGGGTACCTGGAGCATCGCCGTTGGGCAGTTATATTCATGGCGCAATAACTCAAACCACTTCATGAACGTATAACAACCGGTATAGGAGAGCATCAGCATATCCGGGCGCGGCATGGGTTTGCCGTTCGGTGCAATATTGCCCTGAGCCATCATGCCGATATCAGACTTGACGTAGGTACAGACATCCTCAGAATGGCCGATTCTTTCCGCATCACGAATCATGCTGCCGCTCTTCTTGCGCATGCCGTTGTTGATGGCATTGATCTCAGGCAGGTTGTTGACCATGTCAAAACACTTAATCAACTCGTTGAGATTGCCCGGAACAAATGTGCTGCACACCTTGCGGCCCGTCTCTGCAACCGATGTCAATGCTTCGTAGTTACTGGCGATGAGTTCTTTCTGCATCACCATTGAAGGTTCTTTGATGACTTCCTGTGGGGTCTTATTGTTCATAACTAACTCCAGAGTTTGATTGAATCTGCAAAGGTACCGGCCTGTTCTCGAATGGGTGCCATCTGGCCGGAATTTTCAGCATATTTAAATGAAATGTGCGGAATATTCTTTTCACCCACTTTGTCTGCCAGCATCGGCCGCCACAGCAAGGCAGGATCACAAAAGCTGGGGGCCGCAAAGATCACGCCCTCGGCACGATTTTCACTGACCGACTCCAACAATTGCTTGCCCACCAGCTCTTCCGTCTCGGCATACTTGGCGGCGGTATCGGCCGACTGATGCAGGAAAGCAGAGGCCAGTGCAGCAAAGGGGTCACCTTCTTCGGGCACCGCTTCCTTGAGCCAGCGATTGATTTGTACATAGTCATCATCCACGATATAGCAGCCCGCAAGCTCAATCGATTTAATCAGCCCCAGTGGCGGCTGCTCACAGAATGAACCGTTAATTACCACGCGGCAATTGTCACGACGCGGCCGTTCCTCCTCTTCTGCCGACGCGGCCAGATAGTCCTCGAGCATCTGGTTGTGCTCTTCCACCGGCAACATCAGGCCGGCCCGGCTTAACAAATACAGCTCCATCGTTGGCACCGTCCAGGGTTCGTCGGATCGCAACTGGTAGAGCTTGCGCATCAGCTCGCGGTTGATATTATAGACTTTGATAGAGTTACGAATATCGTCGTCGCTGACCTTGTGGCCGCTAAGCCCTTCCAGCCCCTTGAGTAGTTCGCGCATTTCACTCTGGTAAAACTCGCCGCCAACATCGTCTTTATAGTTTTGTGGCACATCCAGATAGCGCACATAAACGTCCGGAAACTGCAGTTTCCACATGCCCGAAAGGTTACGGATTACGTCGCAGATGCTGGGGAAAATCATACCGTCAACAAAATCCAGTCGCCCGGTTATACCCAGCTCTATGGTTGAACGCGGGATGCGGCAAATATAACTTTGGTAATAGGCATCGCCGTGAATCACCTCCATCTGATCACCACCACCGCTAATACCAAGCGGCAACATGCCCGCAGCATGTATGATTTCCTCGGGCACATATACCGGTAAATAGCCGATTACCTTGCGCCCGTCCTGCGCCGCTTTCCACTCCCGTGCAGCGGTAAAATGCGTGTCTTCGTGCAATTGCTCGCAGCGTTTTATTATCTCTTTGGTACCCATCTACTTGTCCTCCCAGCTGGCGGGGCGTTTTTCAATAAAAGCGGTCAAACCCTCCACGGCATCGTGGGTGCTCATTAACCCCTCTGTATAGAGTGCTTCAACTTCAGCCAACCTGGCCTTAATACCTGAACTCAAATCCCCGCGCACTGCCTGCACCGCAAAACGCAGTGAGGAAGCAGACCGGGGTGCCAGGTGTTTGTCAAAATAGTCGAGGGCTGCGTTCTCAGGGTTTTCAGCGATAGCATTAATCAAACCCATGCTGAGCGCTTCTTCGGCCTTAATGCTGCGGCCGGAGAAAAGCAAATCTTCCGCCTGGCCCCGCCCGATACGTTCCGGTAACAGACAGGAGGCCGCCGGGGCAAACACCGCCAGCTGAATTTCAGGCTGTCCCATCGCCGCATCGGGGGAGGCAAACAACTGACTGGCAGCACAGACCACCTCAAGACCACCGCCGAGGCATTGGCCGCGAATCGCCACCAGGATCGGCACGGGGAAATCAAGCATGCTCTCCACCAGCAGGTGCAAAGCGCGCAACATGGCAGCAAAGCTACCCGGAAGATGTTCCTCAACACTGGCACCAAAACTGAAATGAGGCCCCTCTGCGTCAAGCAATACGCCGCGCAGTGCTGTATTCCCGGCGTATTGATTAAAAGCCTCCTGTAGTGCAGCAATCATGGCTGCATCAACAATATTGGCCTTAGGGCGGTTAAGCCGCAGCCGCAACAGTTTATTTTCCCGCTCCAGCCAGACTTTACAGGGGGCTTCGCTCATCTTAGTCCTCCTGCCCCGGCATCAGGCTTTCAACCAGTTCCGGTGTCCAGGGGGTGCCCACTGCCAGGGCCTGGCGCAGGGCGACAAAATCAATTTCGCGGCCTACTTCACGGTTGCCTTCATTAAACGCACGAAAGCCGGTACGCGCCTCATTCATCATATTGAGCGCCAGCCACGCGCGTGAGTTCTCCTTGTTATTGTTCCAGGCATTCAACTTGGGCTTGCGCAGTTCTTCCAGGCTCTTGGCCATGCATTCAGGGAAGGTTTCAAGCAGCTTGGCGCAAAGCAACTCGACCGCCTCATCAAGCAGCGACAGGTCAATTTCGCCCTCTTTCAACAGCGCACGACCCGAGGCAAAATCGGCGCCACTCTTGAACTCGCCATGTACGATGCGACCGTAGTCGTCAAGCATTTGATCGGTGACCACCATTGGATTGGCAACAAACTCACCATTGATCTTGAGCGCGGGAACAACCTGGGAAATAACCCCGAGGCGATACGCCTTGTGCGCCGAAAAAGGTTCGCACAGAGTCCCGGAGACCATTGCCTGCTCGCAGCCAATCATCACCGGCAGAAAGTCGGTAGCACCACCTATGGCGGCAGAACCGTGTTTGGGACCGGCCTGGCCAAAATTGGCCAGATCCTGCGCCACCGAGTAGTCGGCTGCCATGCCGATCTCCTGGCCTCCGCCAATACGCATACCGTTGACCCGGCATATCACCGGTTTGTCGCAGGCCAGCATCGACGAAACCATGTCATTGAACAGGCGCATGTACTGACGATACTCCTGAGGGTTGCCGGCGTAGTATTCTGCGTACTCTTTGGTGTTGCCACCAGTACAAAAAGCCTTGTCACCACTGCCGGTAAAGACCACCGCGTTGACATCACGGCTATTGCTCGCCGCCCGGAACGCCAGGATGGCGCCCTTGACCATCTCCGTCGTGTAGGAGTTGTACTGGGCGGGATTATCGAGGGTAATCCACATATTGTAGAGCCCTTCGGCATCGGAACCGTCGCGACGCCTGGCCGGGCGCTTCTCAACCAGCAAGCCATCAAAGCTAAGCTCCGGTACCAGGTTATGGTCAACCATCGCATCGGGCCGGGTATTTTCGATTATATTATTTGTTGAATCTCTCATTTACATATTCCTTAAAGATCTGGAGCCAGAATGGCTCGTTCAGTGAGTTGGTGGGCCCTGGCGGCCTCAAAAATGGTGTTTATTTGCTCCAACGGGTGCAGCTTGACAAAGGGTTTCATGTGTATCTTTCCCTCCAGTACCAGTGCCAGTGCCTGCGGGTAATACTCCGGCAGGCAGCCCCAGTTTCCCTGCAGTTTTGCACTGAAAGCCATCAGGTTGGAAAGACGCACTTCAAGTTTAGCCATGGTAAAACCCACAACCGCCAGATGCGCACCGTGAGTCAACAGGCTAAAAGCCGTGGTTTGCCCGGCCGTCGTGCCAGAGCATTCAAAAATTTTCCATTCGGTAGAGCGTAAGCCCTGCTCTTTAACAAAAGACCTTATCTGGTTCTTTATTTCGCGGCCCTCCACTTCTGCAGCATTGATGGTCATGGCTGCACCGAAATCGGCAAGCTGATCCAGCTTTAGCTGATCCACGTCGATTGCCACCACAGTCGCGCCCATGGCACTGGCTATCTGAACTGCGTAACCACCGACTCCGCCGACTCCCACAACAATTGCCAGATCACCCGCATTGATATCCGCAAGCTTTACCGCCTGGTAGGGAGTGGTCACCGCATCCGCCAGCACCGCCACCTCCGACAGCGTCATGCCGATTGCAGCCAATGCGTCCTCATCTACCGGGCATAGCCCCTCAGCCGGTACCGTAATATGGGTGGCAAAGCCGCCATGAACATCATTGCCCGGCATCTTCTGGCTGCGGCACATCGTGCCCAGCCCGCGGTTACACAGATCGCAGTTACCACAGGGAATCACAGCAGGGATCACAACCGACAGCCCCTGAAAAGCCTCGGCACCCGCCCCGGTTGCGGTCACCCGGCCACTGATCTCATGCCCCAGGCATAAAGGCAAGGCATGCTGGGTTCGCACACCATCATAAAGAAATCCAAGATCCGTATGGCAGACACCACAACCCGCCACTTCTACCGTTACTTCACCCGCAGCGGGTTCCGGCACGGTAAATTCTTCTTTGACAAATGGCTCGCCAACGGCTGTCATCAGCCAACGGTGTCCTGTGCTATTCATTACCTCATCTCCGATAATCTACAACCTGTAGGTTTGACTTTATGGATTTATTATTCATATGCATTATATTTCCTTTTGCATTTTTGTCAATGCATTATATATCATTTCCTCATAAATTTTATGGGCTTGTTTCGAGGTCAATTCACCCTCACTCCTTGCTATAGTGGTCAACTTAGCGCCATTCTGGTCTGCCCCGTTTTATTCGTTCTTAAGCAACCATTCACGTACCGCAACAGCATTTTCATTGACCAGGCGCGCGGGCGAGCTCAGTAGTGCATAACCAAAACCGTGTAACTGCGCTCTAAAAGGCGCCACCAGCAAACCCGTATCCAGTTCGTTGCGCATTAATTCGTCCGCCAGAATAAGCCCCTGGCCATCGATGGCCGCCTGGACCCTTACATTGGCGTCGCTGATGATGCGTTTTGGGTTATTCAAGTCCAAATCAGAGCGCGCAAACCAGGCCTGCCATAAATCTTCGGCGCGGTCTTCGTATAATAAGGGGATGCGCGCAAATGCAGGAGACGCCAGCGCGGTGCGCGGTAATTTTTTTTGGGTGGACAAGCCTGCTTTCGCCAGCAAAGCCGGACTCGCTACGGGGTACAAAGGCATGGGCAGTTCCAGCAATCGCTCCGGCCGGGGACGATCTTCGCAAGGACACCAGCGTATTTCGATATCAACGTCTTTGAGACTAAAACCGGCCGAGTTTAACGAGTGTTGAATTTGAATCGTGATATCAGGATAACGCTGGTTAAACCGGGCAATACGCGAAGATAACCAGCGCGCAGCCACGTAGGTGGTGGTCGCAAGGCTGACCGGTCGACTACACTGATTGCTATTGAGCTCGGCCAGTGTTTTGGACAACTGGGCAAACTGGGCCTGAGTGGACTTGAGCAGCGTTTGCCCGGCATCGCTCAGATACACCTGACGCGTGCCGCGTTTGAATAAGGCACATTGAATGTATTCTTCGAGCTTGCGAATCTGATAACTGACGGCACCCCTGGATAAACACAACTCGTCTGCCGCCGCACTGAAACTCATAAGGCGGGCGGCTGCCTCGAAGACTTTAAGCCTGTCCAGGGGAGGTAAAGAATGTTTCATTGTTGTAAGCAGTCAAACATACAGTTCAATTGTATTGAACCATAACAAAGGTTTTTACGTTTGTCATCTCTCCATTAATTAAGGATTATTGACGCTATACAGTTTAACCAGTTTAAAGAGTCAGTCTATCTATGAGTCAGGAACAGTCCCATGCCAGAGTAGTGATCATCGGCGGTGGTATCGCCGGTTGTTCAACCTTGTATCATTTAACCCGCCAGGGCTGGAACGACGTGATACTGGTCGAGCGCGATGAACTGACTTCCGGTTCAACCTGGCACGCTGCGGCCCAGGTAACCCAGTTCGGCGGCAACCAAACCATGATTGCGCTCAAACGCCACAGCATTGATCTATACCGCGAGCTCGCCGCCGACCCGGAACACCCGATTGATTACCACATCACCGGAGGTATGCGCACCGCCTATACCGCGGAGCATATCGATACCTATAAGCACTATATCGGCATGGCGCGCGCGATGGGGGTAGAGATGGAATATATAGATGCCGGCGAAGTCGGGCGGCGCCACCCTTTACTCAATACCGACAATATGCTGGGCGCCTGGTGGGATCCACTGGATGGTTATATCGACCCGGCGGGTTTAACCTTCGCCCTGGCGCGCCAGGCCAAAGCAGCCGGCGCAGAGGTGCAACGATTTAATCCAGTGGAATCGATCACATGCAAGCACAACGGCGAGTTTATCGTACACACTCAAAATGGTGACATCATCTGCGAAAAGGTGGTTAATGCCACGGGGTATCGCGTTAACGAGGTAGGCAATATGCTCGGCGTCGAACATCCCGTGACTTCGATGGAACATCAATTTTTCCTCACTGAACCATTAGCTGAACTTGAAGCACTGGATTACCAGGTACCCATTATCCGAGACCCCTGTGATGATTTTTACAGCCGGCAGGAGAAAAAAGGATTATTAGTAGGCGTCTACGAGCAACACTGCAAAACTTTTGGAATGCAGGGGGTCGACCCCAACTTTAGTCAGGCACTGTGCCCTTCTGATCTTGATCGTTGTCTGGACAATATGGAGCAAATTTTTAAGCGGCTTCCCGGCCTGGCGGAAACCGCGGTGCATACCGTAATCAACGGCCCGATCACCTACACCATCGACGGTTTGCCGCTGGTCGGGAAAATACCTGATGTGCCCAATGCATTTTGCTGCATTGGTTTACGCGCCGGTATCGGGGAAGGTGGAGGCCATGGAAAGATACTGGCCGAACTGATGGTGCACGGTGAGAGCGAATGGGATGCCTGGTGTCTGGATCCACGCCGATTCACTCAGTATGCCAATACTGAACATACCTGTCTGAAGGCCATCGAAGATTACCAAAATGAATTTCACTACCACATGCCGCATGAGTTTCGACCCGCGGCCCGACTGGCACGAACCACGCCTTTATACGCAACGCTTGACCAGTTAAATGCGGCCTGGGGTGTCGTCAACGGCTGGGAACGCGCCCTGTTCTTCAAACCAGGGGCTGACTTTGTTGACGAGCATAGCTACAGGTTCACACCGACACAGGAAGTCGTCGCACGGGAAATCCACAAGCTGCAACAAAATGTCGGCCTGATGGAAGTGTCCGGTTTTAACCGCTACGAGATATCCGGAACAGGCGCAACGGCATTTCTGGATAAGCTGGTCTGCGGTCGACTACCCAAAAAAACTGGCAAAATAAGCCTGTGTTACCTGCTCAATGAAAAAGGCCACGTGCTGGCTGAGGCGACCATCGCAAAGCTCGGCGAAGAGCGTTACTGGTTTGGCTCAGCCGCTGCCGCTGAGTGGCACGACCGCGACTGGCTGAATCACTTCAAACCCGATAGCGTCGAATTGACAGAAATGGCCTCCTCACACACTATCCTGGTCGTGGCGGGGCCCAAATCAAGGGCGTTACTGCAATCGGTTTCACCACGGTGTGACTGGTCGAAAACTGCATTTCCCTGGATGTCCGTGAAAACGGTCACACTGGGGCATGCACAAATGCTTGCCATGAGCGTCAGCTTCTCAGGCGAACTGGCTTACGAACTACACATTCCAAATGAGCAGTTATACCTGACCTGGAAGATCCTGAGCGACGCCGGACAGGCTTTCAATTTGTCCCTGTTTGGCCTGTATGCAACGGAATCCATGCGCCTGGAAAAAGGATACCGGCACTGGAAAGCGGACCTTATCTATGAGTTCAACCCGATGGAGTCGGCGCTGGAACGCTTTGTGAATCTGGACAAAGCCAGTTTTGTCGGCAAACAGGCTCTACTCGCTGAAATCGAGCGCGGGCCACGCAAACAATTTGTCTGTATGACTATCGACTGCGAAATCGCGGCGGCCCACATGGGGGATCCGGTATTTCACAAAAATGAACTGATCGGCAGCATCACCTCGGGCGCGTATGGCCATCGAGTACGGAAAAACATTGCCTTTGCATTCATCGAACCCGCGTTTAGCGCTGTTGGCACGACCCTTGAGGTTCAAATACTGGGCGAAAAATACCTGGCACAGATCACTGACTTTGGTTTGTACGATCCTGAGAATAAACTGGTACGAGCATAATATGCGCAGTACGAGCAAGCGTAACCGCCGCCACGGCAACCTCAGCGCCCGGGAAATCAAACGGGCCAAACGCAGCCAGGCACCTTTGATAAACCCCTGTCCTGCCGGGCCGGCTGGTGGCTCATATACACCCCTGTCCAATACCCAAATAGAGCAGATATACGCTACGGCTTTGCGCATTCTGTCTGAGCTCGGCATGGGTGATGCACCCTCTGTATTGACCGAACAGGCATTAAAAAACGGCGCCAGCATAAATAAAGCCGGGCGGCTTTGCTTTCCGCACTGCATGATTGAAGACATCATAAACGGGGCCAACAAACAGTTTGTCCTTTACGGCCGGGATTCAAAACACGATTTTGAACTCGGTGGCGACAAGGTTTATTTCGGTACCGGCGGGGCGGCAGTTCAAACCATGGATATACAAAGCCACCGCTATCGACCCTCCAGCATACAGGATCTGTACGACTTCGCACGCCTTGCTGATACACTGACAAATGTTAGCTGGTTTACACGCTGCTGTGTGGCGACCGACATACCTGACAACTTTGAACTGGATATCAATACCGCCTATGCCCTGTTACGCGGCACAACCAAACCCATTGGCACGAGTTTTATGCTGGCCGGGCATGTTGACCCTGTTATTAATATGTTTGACAGCGTTTTGGGCGGCGAAGGCAAATTCCGGGAACGCCCGTTCTGCAAAGCACATATCAGCCCGGTCATTTCACCGTTACGCTATGCTGAAGATGCGGTCGAAGTCGCGCTGGCCTGTATGCGCCACGGCATGCCCATCAATAATGTTGTTGCGGCACAATCGGGGGCGACCTCTCCTGCAACGATTGCGGGTATGCTTGCCTGTTCACTGGCCGAAACGTTAGCTGCGCTGGCCATGGTCAACCTGTTTGAGCCGGGTTATCCGATGATTTTTTCCAACTGGCCTTTTGTGATTGATCTGCGTAGCGGATCATTTTGTGGCGGAGGTGGCGAGATTACCTTGTTAAACGCCGCATCCGCTCAGATATCGAACTGGCTGGGATTGCCATCGGGGGCGGCATGCAGCATGAGTGATGCCAAGGCCGTGGATGCACAAATGGGCATAGAAAAAGCCCTGTCGTCACTGGCGGTAGGCCTGGCTGGCTGTAATATGGTGTATGAATCATCAGGCATGACAGCCAGCCTGTTAGGGGCCTCATATGAAGCCTTTGTCATTGATGATGAAATGCTGTCACACGTTTATCGTGTTTTACGCGGCATCGAAGTCAACGAACAAACCCTGGGCTTTGAAGCGGTTCGCGAAGCGGTATACGGCGAGGGACATTTCCTGGCCGCCAATCACACCATGCAGGCCATGGAGCGGGACTATTTTTACCCCAGCGAACTATCTGATCGCACCCCCCCTGTCACCTGGCAGGAACAGGGTGCAAGCGACATGTGGCAACGCGCCAACCGAAAAGTGCGCGACATACTGGCTCACCATCACCCGGCTTATCTGAACACGGCGGTTGACCAGAAAATACGCCGGCAATTCAACATACGTTTAAAGGCCTGATCGATAATGTATCAGGCCGGGTGAAATTCAATATTCCCAATTACTGTGCCAGCAATTTCACTTCCAGAAAATCTTCGATTCCCCAGACCCCCCCTTCTCGGCCAATTCCGGATTGCTTGTAACCCCCAAACGGGCTGCCGAGGGGGCGTGAAGCACCGTTGACCTGCACCATGCCCGCACGCAAGCGACCCGATACGCGCGAAGCGCGTTCACTATCACCGGTTTGTATGTAGGCGGCCAGGCCATAGGGGGTATCGTTGGCCATGCGAACGGCATCGTCCTCATCATCAAAAGGGATCATCGCCAGCACCGGGCCAAATACTTCTTCCTGGGCGATCGTCATATCATTATTGACATCGGAAAAGACCGTCGGTTTAACGAAATACCCGGTTTCAAAACCTGGCGGTTTACCGGTACCACCCGCAACCAGAGTCGCGCCTTCATCAATTGCGGCCTGAATCAAAGCCTGCACCTTATCGAATTGTTGCTTTGATACCAGGGGCCCGAGATGATTACCCTGTTCGGAGGGTTGGCCCACACGGGTTTCCCCGGCGACGCGTTTGGCGATTAATACCGCCTTATCATAAACGCCGCGCTCAACCAGCATGCGAGTCGGAGAATTACAGGATTGCCCGGTATTGTCGAAACAAAAACGCACGCCGGCTACCACGGCTTTTTCGAGATCTGCATCCTCAAATACCAGGTTTGGCGATTTTCCGCCAAGCTCAAGCGCAACGCGTTTAACCGTATCGGCCGCCGCCTTGCTCACCGCGATGCCCGCACGCGTAGAACCCGTGAACGAAATCATATCGATGTCCGGATGCGCTGACATCGCACTTCCGACCCCCACCCCATCGCCGTTAACAAGATTAAATACGCCCGCCGGAAATCCCGCTTCATGAATAAACTCGGCAAACAGCATCGAACTCAGGGGTGCGATTTCAGACGGTTTGAGAATAACCGTACATCCCGCGGCCAGGGCAGCACCCACTTTGAGCGCAACCTGGTTCATCGGCCAGTTCCAGGGTGTGATCAAGCCGCAAACGCCAATAGGTTCATGAATGATGCTGGTTCCCGGCGATTCCGCACTAAATGGCTGCACAAATTCGTAGCTCTCAAGTGCGGCGATAAATGCCCGCAGATGACTGGCTCCCGAACCTGCCTGAGCACGGTCCGCCATTAAAATGGGCGAACCCATTTCACTCGAAATCGTCTGCGCCATTTCCTCACGCCGCGACTCGTACACCTCAACCAGACGACCAAGCAAGGTCAACCGTTCTGCTTTGCCGGTTTGGCTCCAGCTTTCAAAAGCGCACCGGGCTGCAATGACGGCTGCATCAAGATCTGCACCGGCA
>JAAELZ010000607.1 GCA_024226105.1 Pseudomonadota bacterium
AAACCTTAACAAGCAATAAATTACTGACCCAATCACTTTAAAACTATCAAAATTATTAGACGAAATGACAAAACGCGATTCCAGATACGACATACTGTTTGAGCCGGTAAAAATCGGGCCGGTAACTGCAAAAAACCGGTTTTATCAGGTGCCGCACTGTACCGGGCTGGGCTGGGTAAGGCCACGCATGCTTGCAGAATTGCGTGGCGTGAAAGCAGAAGGTGGTTGGGGTGTTGTGTGTACGGAGTATTGCTCAATTCATCCCACATCGGACGACCTTCCCCACCCTTATGCCTCGTTATGGGATAAGGGAGATATCAAATCGCACTCCCTGATGACCGAGAAGGTGCATGAGCATGGGTCGCTTGCCGGGGTAGAGCTATGGATTGGCGGCTCACGATCCGCAAACCTGTTTACGAATGAAACGGCGCTTGGTGTGGATTGCCGGCCCAACGCAACCGGCGTGCCATACCATACCCGGGCGATGGATAAATCCGATATCCGTGAACTCAGGCGGTGGCACCGAAATGCGGCGCTGCGTGCCAAAGAGGCAGGATTTGATATAGTGTATGTTTATGCGACTCATGGCTATTTGCTGTCGAATTTCCTATCGGCTCGGACCAATACCCGAACCGATGAATATGGTGGATCCCTGGAAAATCGTGTACGGCTGGTACGTGAACTTATTGAGGAAACAAAAGACGCGGTTGGGGATACATGCGCGGTCGCTGTACGGTTTTCCGCAGATCAAGGGGGGGGCGGAGATGGTAACCCGGTGTTCGGGGAGCATCGGGAGATGCTGGAAATGCTCGCCGAGTATCCGGATTTATGGGATATCAATATTGATGACTATTCGCTGGAGATGGGTGTTTCCCGGTTTGTAAAGGAAGGATCGCTTGAAGCCTATATGTCCTACGTTAAATCCGTTACCACCAGGCCTGTTGTGACCGTCGGTCGATTCACCTCGCCGGATACCATGGTCTCCCAGGTGAAACGTGGAATTGTTGACTTTATTGGCGCAGCAAGACCTTCAATTGCAGATCCATTCCTACCGAAAAAAATAGAAGTAGGTCGGCCGGAAGATATTCGTGAATGCATCGGCTGCAATATTTGTTATACCGGCGATAGCAAGGCCACCCCTATTCGCTGCACACAGAACCCTACCATCAGTGAGGAGTGGCGTCGTGGCTGGCATCCGGAGAATATTGCGACAAAGGGCTCTGATTCTTCCGTGCTGGTCGTAGGCGCCGGCCCTGCCGGTCTTGAGGCAACTCGCGCGCTCGGCCAGCGGGGATATACCGTGCTATTGGCT
>JAAELZ010000608.1 GCA_024226105.1 Pseudomonadota bacterium
AAAAGTGTTTTCGCGTGGTGCCGGCTGATTTTGTCAGTACCGAAGACGGTACCGGCATTGTACACATTGCCCCGGCTTACGGCGTTGACGATCTGGCATTGGGCGGGCGAGAAGATGTTCCAATTCTGCACGGTGTGGGGCTGGACGGGTACATGAAGGCCGAGGTCACCCCGGTCGCGGGCAAGTTTTTTAAAGAGGCTGACCCGATCCTGATTGACGTACTGCGGGATAAAGGTTTGCTGTTCAAAGCTGAAACCGTGACCCACAACTACCCCTTTGGCTGGCGTACTGGCGACCCGCTGATCTATTACGCCAAGCATGCCTGGTATATCCGCACTACGCAAATCAAGGACCGCATGGTCGAACTCAATCAGCAGATCAACTGGG
This sequence comes from Pseudomonadota bacterium, assembly GCA_024226105.1. Classification (GTDB taxonomy): domain Bacteria; phylum Pseudomonadota; class Gammaproteobacteria; order Arenicellales; family Poriferihabitantaceae; genus JAAELZ01. The sequence goes on from JAAELZ010000608.1 coordinate 388, forward strand.
TGCCCGAGCGAATCAAAGACGGTCGTTTTGGTAAATGGCTGGAGAACAATATCGACTGGGCTTTATCTCGCGAACGCTTCTGGGGCACGCCGCTGCCGGTCTGGACCTCCGAAGATGGCGATAGCATTTGTATCGGTTCAGTAGCGGAACTTGAAGAATTGACAGGGCGTGAACTCAGCGAACTGGACCTACACCGCCCCGCAGTAGACGAAATCAGCTTTGAGAAAAACGGCAAGATTTACAATCGTGTGCCCGAAGTCATCGATTGCTGGTTTGATTCCGGCGCCATGCCCTACGCCCAATGGCACTATCCGTTCGAGAACCAGGAAATATTTGAGCAACACGCACCGGCCGACTATATCTGTGAAGCCATCGACCAGACCCGCGGCTGGTTCTATACCCTGCACGCCATTGCTGCGCTGGTGGATGATTCAGTCGCGTATCAAAACTGCATCTGCCTGAGTCACATCGTAGACGATCACGGCAAAAAAATGTCCAAGTCGCAGGGCAATATCATCAACCCTTATGATGTGTTTGATACGGTTGGTGCGGATGCCCTGCGCTGGTATTTTCTTGCGCGCATTTCGCCTGAAGCACAAAAGCGCATGAGCGTGGATATCATCCGTGAAGTGGCAGCGAGTTTTGTTAATACCCTGTGGAACACCTACGCCTTTTTCACCCTGTATGCTGAGCTCGATCAGGTTGATCTTAACCGCGACGTAGCCTATGAAAAACGCCCGCTGATCGATCGCTGGATCCTGGCGCTGGCGCATCAGACCATCGCAAAAGTAAGCGATGGCCTGGATAACTACACCTCTAAACCCGCGGGTGAGGCGATCGAATCGCTGGTGGATCAACTGAGTAACTGGTATGTACGCCGCAATCGGCGCCGCTACTGGAAAGGTGAGTCGGGCGATGACAAGCAGGCCGCTTACCTGACTTTATACGAAGTGCTGGATATCGTGACCCGCCTGATCGCACCGTTTATGCCCTTTCTGAGTGAAAATCTGTACCAGAACCTGGTGCGCCGTCCTTTCCCGGGCCGCCCTGAAAGTGTGCACCTGGAAAGCTGGCCCGAGGTTGATAACAACTTACTGGATGACACGCTGGTTTCCCAGATGGACGTGATACAGAAAATTGTGGGCCTGGGCCGCGCCACACGTGAGAAATCACAGGTACGTATACGCCAACCCTTAACACGAATTCTGGTGCGCGTACCAACAGATGATGCAAAAAGTGCTATTGGTGAGCACCTCAACCAGATCCTTGAAGAGCTGAATATCAAGGAAGTGGAGTTCATTGCGCGGGATGCGGATATCGTAAGCTACGACATCAAGCCCAAATTACCGGAAATGGGCAAACGCTATGGCCGCCTGGTGCCGGCGATCAAAAAAGCGCTGTCTGAAGCCAGCGGCGCGCAGATCGCGGGTACCGTTGGTAGTGGCAACAGCTTTGAACTGGAGGTCGAGGGCCAGATGATTCAATTTGCACCTGAGGATGTAATTATCCAGACCGCGTCTGCCGAAGGTTATACTTCAGCTGAAGAAGGTGATTACCTGGTTGCGCTTGAAACTACAATCACCCCCGAACTGGCTGAGGAAGGCCTTGCCAGGGAACTGGTACGAAGCGTTCAGGATGCGCGTAAACAGGCCGATTTACAGATCTCGGATCGAATCGCATTAGTCATTGATGGCAGTGAAGCGGTGATGGCGGCGCTTGAAGCCTATAGAGATACTATAGCTACTGAGACGCTGGCCGAGTCGTGGTTGAGCGAAGCGGATGCGGCCTGTTTTATCACCGAGGGTAATGCTGATGGACAGCAATGGTCAATTGCACTGAAGAGAGTTGATGTGTAGAAACCACCCTCCCCTCTTTGGCAAAGAGGGGCCGGGGGAGATTTGAACGCAAGATAAAAATTTAACTAACTAACCATTGACTACCTGTTAAATCCCCCTCTATCCCCCTTTTTCTAAGGGGGAGGCATATGCAGCGTTTCGGGTTAGAAGCGGGGCTTCAACTCCGTAGGTTTTTTACACCTCGATCTTTTCCACGCCGCTGGCGCCACCAAACAGCATCACATCTGCGCCACGATGCGCGAACAGGCCATTGGTGACCACGCCTGGCATCTGGTTTAGCCGGGTTTCCAGATCTTTAGGATCAACAATCCGCATATTCCGCACGTCCAGAATAATATTGCCGTTATCGGTCACGAATCCGACCCGGTATTCCGGCTGCCCGCCGAGATCCACGAGGTAACGCGCCACCAGGCTGCGTGCCATGGGAATCACCTCAACCGGCAATGGAAAATCACCGAGCACATCCACCAGCTTGCTGTCATCCGCGATACACACAAACTTCTCGCTGGCCTGCGCAACAATTTTCTCCCGCGTTAATGCACCGCCGCCGCCCTTAATCAGATACCCGTGTTGCGTGGCTTCATCCGCACCGTCCACGTACAACGGCAAATCGCCAACATTATTGAGTTCCATTACCTCTATACCGTGCCCGCGCAATAATTTGGCGCTGGCCTCGGAGCTGGCAACCGCCCCATCAATCCTGCCCTTAATCCGGCCCAGTAAATCAATAAAGTAATTGGCCGTGGAGCCCGTGCCAACCCCAACAATATCGCCACTGTTAATGTATTCCAACGCCGCTTCGGCGGCTGCTTTTTTCATGTCGTCAGCTGATGGCATGCTTTTCTCTCATATATATTAGACTACGCTTATTATAGCGTATTCAGTGAATTGAATCGTGCAAAGCAAAGCCTCATGGGCGACCCGTGTTAATTGCGCCCCGGCACTCAGTATTTAGGATAAACTCAATCGCTATGAACATCATACTCGGCATTAGCGGCGGCATTGCGGCCTACAAAACACCCGACCTTGCACGCAAACTCACTAAATCCGGCCATCAGGTGCAGGCTGTGATGAGCCATAGCGCTTTTCAATTCGTGGCACCCCTTGCCCTGCAAGCGGTATCCGGGCGTGTTGTACGCTCGGAACTATTTGATGCACAGGCGGAATCTGCAATGGATCACATCGAACTGGCACGCTGGGCAGATACAATCCTGATTGCACCCGCCACCGCCCACAAAATTGCACAACTCACCAGTGGCATGGCGGATGATTTGCTCACCACACTTTGCCTGGCCAGCACCGCGCCTCTGGTAATCGCGCCGGCAATGAACCAGCAAATGTGGAAACATGCTGCCACACAGGAGAACATAAAGCGGCTGCTCGAAAGGGGCATTCAATTGATCGGCCCGGCGGAAGGCGAACAGGCCTGTGGCGAAACCGGATTCGGACGTATGGTAGAGCCTGAAGATATTGTGAGTGCACTGCAACCACATGCTAAGTAATAGAAAAATTCTGATCACTGCCGGGCCTACCTGGGAGGCCATTGATCCGGTTCGCGGCATCACCAACCATAGTTCCGGTAAAATGGGTTACGCCATCGCCGAAAAGGCATTCAGGCTGGGAGCGGATGTGAAACTGGTCTCCGGGCCGGTCTGTTTATCGCCCCCTGCCGGCGTAGAAACCATACAGGTGCTATCTGCTCAGGATATGTATGACGCCGTTCATCGCCAGTTGGAAGCACACAATATCGACCTGTTTATCGGTGTCGCAGCGGTCGCCGATTACCGGCCCGCAAGTGTCCACAGCCAGAAATTCAAAAAATCCAGCACTGAGCTCACACTGAAACTGGTCAGAAATCCGGATATCGTCACCAGCGTTGCCGCGCTCGAAAAAGGCCGCCCGTATACCGTTGCCTTTGCTGCTGAAACTGAAAACCTGCAGGCCTATGCCTTCAAGAAACTGGTCAATAAAAAACTCGACATGATCATCGCCAACGATGTCAGCAAGCTGGGGACGGGGTTTGGAACAGAGCAGAATCAGGTTCTGATGATCACTCATGAACAAACTCTCGATAGCGGTAGGCAGGATAAATCAGAACTCGCAAACACCATTCTTTTACACATTTCAAAACACCTTGAAACCTATGAGCCAGACCGTACAAGTTAAAATCCTCGATCAGCGAATCAAAGGCGAATTCGGCCTGCCACACTACGCCACAGAGGGCTCGGCCGGGCTGGATCTACGCGCCTGCATCGAAGCGCCTGTCTCAATAAATGCCGGCGAAACGCAATTGATCCCCTCCGGCATAGCAATCCATATTAACGATGCTTCACTCGCCGCTGTACTACTACCCCGATCGGGCATGGGGCATAAACACGGCATCGTCCTTGGTAACCTGGTGGGGTTGATTGATTCGGACTACCAGGGCCAGGTCTACATTTCCTGCTGGAACCGGGGGAAAAGTGCTTTTACCATTGAACCGGGCGACCGCATTGCACAAATGGTTTTTGTGCCCGTAGTACACGCCTCGTTCGATGTGGTTGATGAATTTGACAACTCCGAAAGGGCGGAAGGCGGTTTTGGGCATACGGGCAAATCTTAAGCGGTGAAAGATACCCGACAGAGCACTAGATTATGCCCCGATAAATAGGAAAAGATAGACGAAACAGTCAGATTGGGTTAAGTTCGCCCGTCTAAAATACGCGGCAATTAAGATAAACAACTTTTTAACCTGGAGAGAAACTCATGAAAGCAGTAAACACACTTCTCGTTGCAGGCAGCCTGATGTTGGTAACAGGCGTTGCACTCGCAGATGGCGAATCAGTCTATAACAGCGGTTGTGCCGCCTGTCACGCAACCGGCGTTGCCGGGGCACCCAAAGTAGGCGACAAAGACGCCTGGGCAGCCCGCGTCACACAAGATCCGGCAGTTTTATACGATCATGCAATCAATGGTTATCAGGGCGAAGCTGGCGTAATGCCTCCAAAAGGCGGCTTCATGAACCTGAGTGATGACGACATCAAACTGGTGGTCGACTACATGGTAGACGCCAGCAAATAATATTTTCACCACCATAGTATAAAAAAGCCCGGCTAACCCCGGGCTTTTTTAATGCCTGCGGCAGCTCAATTCGTTGCCCAAACACAACATTAAAGCATTAAAACGTATTATTTTTACCACCCCAAAGAATCATTTGCTTGACAGCCTGCCAATTATCCATAAGTATAGTGCGTTAATCATTGATTTACATAGGAATACAATGATTTTGTAATAATATTATTATACACTTATGTGTTTTGCTTTTGTGATTAAAGCATTTTTATAACCCGAACGAGATTTTACTAATGACGAAAACCTATTCTAAAAAGCTGGCACTGAGTGTCGCTATTACCAGCATGTTGGCAGCCATGCCGATGAGCGCTTCTGCAACAAATGGCATCCTAGCCTATGGCAACGGCGTCGTCGCTCATGGTGTCGGTGGAGCCGGTGTTGCAAACGCAGCCGAAGGCATGTCTGCCGTTGATAACCCC
>JAAELZ010000609.1 GCA_024226105.1 Pseudomonadota bacterium
CCACGCGATTCGGGCCAACACGATCCTGCATATAACCGATTAATTTGCGCTCGGCATAGGTGAAATACGCCACCGCCACCATCAAAGGCGCAACGATGGCAATAATTTTCCACAACGTCCAGGTTAATACCAACAGCCACTCCGGGAAAAAATCGAAGGTGGTAAATAACCAGTTATGTAACCAATCTACCATGACTATCCTGCCTCAAGGGTAATGGGTTCATAGCCGCTCAGGGCTGAGGTCTCGGAATAACCTGCCGGGATAAAAGCCTGATTATCAGGCAATCGATTGTCCTGCTCGAGCGGAAGCTTTACTTCGATTTCACCCTGATGAACGCTTACTTCGCCACCGGGTGACAATTTCAGACTAGCCAGTGTTTTCTCATTCAGCCCGACTGCCGGATTCGGTGTATCAGCGGTTTGTTGCAGCGCCGCGGCGTGTCGCAGGGTGGCATCCAGACGATACATTGGTGTTTCAACGTAGCGATAAACAGCCTTGCCGTCTATTTTATTCGGCCTGTCATTCACCCTGGCACCGTGTTGTGCAATGATTTGCTCGTCACCGAGCACGAAATCGTCCTGCACATCCGCCAGATCAAGATAATCAAAGCCTTCCAGCTCGAGATAATTTCCCAGTACACGCAGTACTTTCCAGCCCGGGCGTGCTTCGCCTGAAGGTTCAGCCGCAGCGCGAGAAGACTGTACACGGCCTTCGCAGTTGATATAACTACCGCTATTTTCAGTGTAATGCGCAATGGGCAACAGCACATCTGCGTAATTCATCGCCTCATCGCTGACAAAGGCAGCGCACTGCACCACAAAATCAGCCGATTCCAGCGCTTGCAATGCCTCACCACAACGCTGCGCATCCAATCCCGGTTCAACATCGTAAAGTAAATAAGCAGACAGGGGTTCGGCCAGCATCGCTTTGGCGTTCAAGCCCGTTTGTGCGATGTCTTTGCCGTGCTCGGCGCGATGCGGCACGCATCCGGCAACCCACGCCCCGGCGGAGTTTGCCTCGGGCAATTTTACTAACTTGCAGCCGGTCTGCTCACAAATCCAGGCAGCAATCGCGGCCAGCGTACTGGCCTCAAAATGGTTCAGCGCACCTGCACCCAGAATAATTGCTTTGCGAGCGTTATCGTCACCCAGCAAAGTCTCTGCGATCGCCTGCTCTGTCGCGTCAGGGTTTGTGGCTCGCTTTTGAATATCTTTATCCAGATCCACGCCCGCTTTTTCTGCCAGGGCAGCCGCAATATTGGCGATGCTTTGCACCATGTCAGCCGGTTTTGTCAGCCGGTTATTGGCCAGCGGGAAATGAAAATCATAATCCAGCATATTGATCGCGCTGATGCTTGCCGCATTTTTGACGG
>JAAELZ010000610.1 GCA_024226105.1 Pseudomonadota bacterium
CAAAGGCGTTTTGATCCATCTTGATGCTGGGCAGACCACCTGGTCCACCTGCCTGATTCTGCTCATTTTCAGTAACGCGAGCGTAGTAGCCGTGTAATGTGCCGCTCCCATAGGTCTTGGAAAAACCAACAGTGAAGTGGTCTTCTGTAACCGCGGGTGCCAGAATATTGTTTCCTACGCTAGCATCAGAAACCGGGGAATCGCCATGATTGAAACCAAAGCGGATAGCCGTTGTGTCATCAATCTGAACTTCGGCGCCGATATTATATACCGTCTGATCTTCCCAGCCAAACAATTCATCGTACAAGGCAACGCTGGACCAGCTTACATCGGATATATCCGCAGAAATCGTCCAGTTTTCACCTGCTTTCTGCGTAACGCCCAGCGTCACAATCGGCGGCAGGCTCAATGAGGCGTCCGATGCCATGGCAAACATGCCGGCAGCAAACTTGTCCATTTCATCCATATCAATTTCGGATTGATAGTCAAGGCCAATTGTCGTGGTAGGCCCTGCTTTGACCGCTACGCCGAGTTCGAATCCCCAGCCTGTTGCGCTGTCTTCTTCATCTCCAGGCAGCCCGCCCGCGCCGGGTCCTTGTGTTTCCAGGGCTTCGTAACCAAATAAAATCGCACCACCAAGTGAAACGGCGTCAGAAACCTGGGTTGCGATGGTGGGTGCAATAATGACGCCCATCAGGTCCATTCCGGCACGTGCTCCAAACAGTTCAGCAGGATAATCTGTATTCATGCCGCCAAGTGCAGATACGGTTAGGCCGGTTACGGTATTGTCGTTAACCTCGGTGAACCAGTGGCCGCCGGGGATCAAAAACCATTCTTTATCGCTGTCAACATAACCTCCGCCAACATTCGCTGCACGGTTGGGGTTAAAAGCAGATGCCTGGACACTCCAGCCTGCACCGACGTCTGCTGCCAGGGCGGGGTTATCAACGGCAGACATGCCTTCGGCTGCGTTTGCAACACCGGCTCCACCGACACCATGAGCGACGACGCCGTTGCCGTAGGCAAGGATGCCATTTGTTGCAGAAGCGTTCATCGGCATGGCCGCCACCATGCTGGTAATAGCGGCACTCAGTGCCAGCTTTTTAAAATTGGTTTTCGTCATTAGTAAAATCTCGTTCGGGTTATAAAAATGCTTTAATCACAAAGGCGAAATATGTTAATTACATAATAATATTATTATGTAATTAACATATACCTATGTAAATCAATGATTAACGCACTATGTTTATGGATATCCGGTAGGCTGTCAAGCAAATGATTCTTTGGGGTGGTAAAAAAAATACGTTTTAATGCCTTAATGTTGTGTTTGGGCAACGAATCGTGCTTCCGTAGGCATTAAAAA
>JAAELZ010000611.1 GCA_024226105.1 Pseudomonadota bacterium
TCATTTACCGCCATCGTTCGGCCGATAAACTCCGATGTTTGTTTTACCAGTTGCGTTGATGCCTTTGTCACCATGACACCCGGCGCCGGGTGCTCCGGTGCGGCGGCTTCTTTTTCACATCCGGTCAGGAATGTAAAAAGAACGGTGAGCAGCAGGTAGACAAGTTTGTGCTTATACAATATTTTTCTCATGTGAATAGTGCCCTGATACCATGAATATAGTGTTATGGAATATTCTCTTTCATGAAGTGCAGTCTAGCATATTTGACCCGCACACTTCACCCGTCTCCCCTACAATCATAGCCAGTTTTTCTAACAATACACCTTGGAAAAAACCATCACGATAGCATCATCTACCTATGAGCCTGTTTGCCCTGTTCCATTCCCCGTCCCGCCAAAAATGTGACGAGTTTAACCTCGTCCTGCAGGCGGTTAACATCGAGAGCCAGGTAGTCATTCATGAAAATCGCTTTTACCTGCTGGTAGATGAGAAAATAGCAGAACCGGCCTACCGGCAACTAAAGCGATACGTTGATGAAAATACCCCCGAGGAAATCATCACAAAACCTTTGATCCCGGCATCGAAAGGATTCATCGGCGCATCGCTCTATGGTGCCATACTGCTTATTTTTGGTGCGCTGCAGGCAAGCACCGCATTCAATATAGACTGGAATCAACTCGGGCTGGCAGATTCCTGGAAAATAGTCGAGGGCGATTGGTGGCGGGCGATCACCGCGCTGACGATCCATGGCGATGTTGCGCACCTGGCGGGCAACCTCGGTTTTGGTGTGCTGTTCGGGATACTGGTTTCACAGCATATCGGGAGTGCCGCTGCCTGGTTGTTGATTTTGCTTTCCGGGGCGAGCGGCAATCTGCTCAATGCATATTTGTACAAATCTCTGCACCTGTCGCTTGGTGCCTCCACGATGGTCTTCGCAGCGCTGGGAATTCTTGGAATGTTTGCGCTTGAGAATAAATCCAGTTATCGACGAAAGAGTATACGACGCTGGTTACCTTTTCTTGCAACCATTGCCCTGTTGGCTTTTACCGGTACCGCAGGAGAGCGAACTGATGTGTTGGCACACCTGTCAGGATTCTTTAGCGGTTGCGCCGGCGGCCTTATCTGGACGGCAATTGGCAAACCTCAATTCACCGGCAGAAATCAGCAGTATGCACTCGCAGGGCTGTGTTTATTGATCATATCAGGCGCCTGGATGCTCGCGCTGAGCTTCCCCTGAAAATGCAA
>JAAELZ010000612.1 GCA_024226105.1 Pseudomonadota bacterium
ACCAGCCCGAGTGGTAACAAAGTATAGCTTACAGGCATAATTCACAACATGAGATAATTGCCTGTGGGTTTTTTCGCCCTTAATCAGGTGAAAATCCGGCTTAAACTGCTCCTTATATCTGTATAAATGCGCTTTTTCACTCTAGGCATTTTAATCTTGCCCTTGCAGGTCAGCCTGAAGACTGTTCAAATCTGTTCCTAACAAGATTGTCACCGATTTTTACTTTGCCTATATGGACGCAGGTAGTTTTCATCCATAAACTGATGATCCAACCACGAAGATCACGAAGGTATTTTTTTGATAATTAATGTTTTTTTCGTGGTCTTCGTGCCCTTCGTGGTAAAAAACGGTGGTTTTGGATGGACACATGTAATAAGCGTGAACCGGGATAACGGTAGCTTTAATCTGAACGAAAATCCACTTCAGCTGAAGGCCTAATGCACAGTATTAGCCAATCGATAAAATCAATCCGTAACCGAATCGCGGACGCTGAAGAACGCTATCGCCGTTCGGCGCAATCGGTCGGCCTGCTGGCAGTGAGTAAAACCCGTCCCGCGGAAGAACTTAGGGAAGCGTACCGGGCCGGACAGCAGCGCTTCGGGGAAAGCTACCTGCAGGAGGCGTTGAAAAAGATCGCAGCGCTGGATGACCTGGATATCGAGTGGCATTTCATCGGTCCATTACAATCCAACAAAACTCGCGCCATAGCCGAACATTTCGATTGGGTACACAGCATCGACCGGTTAAAACTGGCCAGGAGGTTAAGTGAACAGCGCCCCAAGGGGATGCCGCCCCTGAACATCTGTATCCAAATCAACGTCAGTGGTGAGGCCAGTAAGTCCGGAATCCCCCCTTCAGCGGTAATGGAACTCGCTTTAGGGATAAATGAGTTGCCCGGTTTACGCCTGAGAGGTCTGATGTGCATTCCAGCCTCCAGCACCAATTTCGAACAACAGCGAGTCCCTTTCCGGAAATTACGGGAAATTGCCGATGAGTCACGTGTCCAAGGCCTGTCGTTGGACACCCTGTCTGCAGGCATGACCGCCGATATGGAGGCGGCCATTGCGGAAGGTTCAACAATAGTGCGGGTCGGCACCGGCATCTTCGGGCCCAGACCGAAGC
>JAAELZ010000613.1 GCA_024226105.1 Pseudomonadota bacterium
CGTGTGGAGTTGGGCAGGTGATGGTGTTCAAACAGGTAACCCGGTGCGTAATCCTCGTTCTTGAAATCGATTTCACGTAGCAATTTTTGGGCCTGCAAGGCATTTTCGCTGTCGACCAGCATATCTATGTCCCGCATCGGGCGCAGCCAGGGCGGGTCGTAGATTAAATTTGCCAGTGCGGCGCCTTTTAAAAAAGCGAAGGCGATGTTATGCCGGCCGAATAGATCGATAACCTCGGCTAATACGATACGCCGTGCAGCGAGGACTCTTCTATGACGTATGCTCAGCGCTTTTAACTGCAGGTCAAGCTCGCGTGGTAGCTTGATTTCATCATTCGCTGACAACCGCCCCAACATGACGGATAAACCGTGTCTTTCAGCCTCTGAGGCAAGTTCCTGCCAATCTTCGATTAAAGCAAATGCCGGGGCCAGCTGAGAAGCATTTGAGTTGCTGACCAAAGCCGCTGCGACGCTCACCAGCGCTGCATAGGTCTCAGGCCTCATAACTCGGCTAGCAGCTCGGGCAGGGCGTCAAAATGATTGTAATTTAACTTAAAGGCCGGAACCGATTTTACAATATTGAGTAATTGTCCAAATCCATGCCCGGGCAGATTACGCGCAATAACATGTGTTTTCATCAGTTCGATGCCTGCCGCAGCGGGGCTCAGTTCGGTGAGCATATTCTCGCCGTCTTTTGCGTATTTAGGGAACAAAATACGGCTGATTTCAGGCGACTGTTCGACAAAATTCGGGTTAAGTGCCCGGTGAGGAATCATGGTGATAAAGTCGCCGCGTGAGGCCTTAGGCTCCAGCGTATCAATATTGACCAATGCGCTGATCGCTTCAATGCCATGTGCCTTAATATTAAACGGGCGCGTGAAAACACGCGTCTTCAAGCTGCCGGACTTAATTAAAACCAGCTCATCGGTATGGTAGTGATAGCCGTTTTTTGTCATCCAGATGGATAACGAACTCTTGCCATTACCACTCTCGCCGGGTAGCAGTATGCCTCCGCGGGCATCTGAAAGCAGAGCCGCATGTATCGCCATGTAGTTTTGGTTATTTTCGATGAGGTGATAAACCACTTCTCCCATCAGAAAATTGGCGGCATCGGTAAGCGTAGGGCGTTTGAAAAGCTGTTTTTCGCCTTCCATCACTTCCCATGCATCGTCAAGAGGCCTTAGCGTGAACTCTGCTTCAGCCTTCTCAAATTCCTCTTCCGGTATATCATCGAACATGAAGCTGAAAATTTCTTCAACCGGTGCTGTTTCACCACGAATGAGTACAGCATGGCCACCCAGGCATACGTTTCTTTCTATCATCAGCCAGAATATTTATGAATTTGCGCGATGATCGCGCAGGATATTGCATTCACAGTGTTTTTTCTGACAGAGCGCCGCACTTGTACGTACGGTCAATCGAAGAAAACTCGCTGCGGAATTAACGGGCATGTGAGGACGCGTAGAAGTCATGAACTATTCGGGTTCGACTAATTCGACGGCCTGCGATTCGACAAATTGATCCAGGGTTGCCATCACATCATCCGCAATGGTTTCTGCCTGATCAGGAAATTGCTCCCGTAGAGAATCAATAATTTCCTGGGTGCTGAATTCGCCTGTGCACAGACGCCAGATAAGAGAGGCGCTGGGGTTCAGGTAAATCGAGCGTGTGGCTTTGGGCGAGTATAGCAATACTTCACCATCAATTTCCTCAAGTTGAAAATCATCTACCGTTTTGGGCTTTTTATGTGCGATATCGTGCAAAGCTATTTCCTTAGAATTTGTGATCGACGTAGTTTAACATCCTGTAAAAGTTTTCGCCTGAAAACGAACCCTGTATTGTAAACTTTCGGGTGTAAAATATGCCCTAAATACGCCTGCTATCATTCGATTCCAGATTTTCTATGCCACACGCTTTTACACAATTACCCGTAGCGACCCTGGCTACAGAACCCCTGCTTGACTTCGTGTCGAGGGAGCTATGCCCCGAATTGGGCGAAGATGAGTGGGCTGTACGGACCCAAAAGGCCAAACGTCTGCTTGAATTATGCACTGAGATTGAACTGGATGATGATGCGCTTAAAGCCGCCTGTCTCTGGGTCTTTGGTCCCTATACCCGGTTCCAGTACGAAAAGATCCAAAAGGGCTTTGGCGATGTAGTGCGTGAAATTATTGAAGGCGCTGCTCAAATGTCGAATATGTCTGCATTCTCCAAGTCCAGTCAGGGCACGGTGAGTGATGAAAATCTGCGCAAAATGTTAATTGCGATGGTCAATGATGTACGCGTGGTGCTCATCAAGCTCGCGGATCAGGTGGATGTGCTACGAAATATAAAGCATGAGCCAGATTCTTACAGGCGGGACGTGGCACAGTTAACGCTTGACGTTTATGCCCGATTGGCTAATCGCCTGGGCGTGTGGTACTTAAAATGGGAGATGGAAGATTATTCGCTTCGCTATCTGGAGCCTGATTCGTACCACCAGGTAGCGCAGGAACTGGCAGAAAAACGTTCTGATCGGGAGCAATATATTAGTACTTTCATTCACAGCATTACAGATAAATTGACTGCCGCAGACCTTAATGCCACAGTCTATGGAAGGCCGAAGCATATCTATAGTATCTGGCGAAAAATGAAACTCAAAGGGCTCTCATTTAGCAATATTCTGGATATCCGGGCTGTGCGCATATTAGTGGACAGTATCGACGAGTGTTATACCGCCCTTGGCTTGGTGCATACAAAATGGCAATATCTGCCGGGTGAATTCGATGACTATATTGCCACACCCAAACCCAACGGTTATCAATCGATACACACTGCAGTTATTGGTCCGGATGAAAAAGTTGTTGAGGTGCAAATTCGTACGCGTGAGATGCATGAGGAAAATGAGCTTGGTGTGGCGGCACACTGGCGCTACAAGGAAAATACAGGTAAAGATCAGAGTATTGACAACAAGATTCAATGGTTACGCCAACTACTGGAATGGAAGGATGATTTAAATGCAGATAGTGGTCTTGCGGCGCAGTTTGACACCGAAACAGAAGATGCGCGCATTTATGTTTTTACGCCCAGGGGAAGAGTGATTGATCTGCCACAGGGCTCTACCGCCATAGACTTTGCCTATGCCATTCATACGGAAGTGGGGCATCGAACGCGCGGCACGCGGATAAATCAGAAAATGCGCCCGCTCAATACGGCGCTTAAAACCGGGGATCAGGTGGAAATAATTACGGTTAAAACCGGCTCTCCAAGCCGGGACTGGATCGCACTGCCCGGATTCATTAAAACTAATCGGGCCAGGGCGAGAATTACACACTGGTTTAAAACAGTGGACAGGGATCAGCACCTGGCCTTAGGGCGCAGCAAACTGGAGCGGGAACTGGTGCGGCAAAGGGTACACGATATTTCGTTTGAGAAAATAGCGATAAAAAACAGCTTTGATAACCCGGACGAAATGATGATTGCACTCGGAGCAGGCGATGTAAAGGTGTCAAAATTGCTCAGTACCTTTATCGCGCGTGACGACTTGCGTGGCGAGAAAACTGCCACACCGCGAGCGCGTAAAGCCGCGCCGGTCACCGATCGAAATCAGTTTATTGTTCATGGTGTCGGCAAACTTAAAACTCAGATAGCGAATTGCTGCAAACCCATGCCGGGCGAAGAAATTGTGGGTTACATCACTCGTGGGCGGGGCATCAGTATTCACCAACAATCCTGCTCGAACATACTAAATCTCCCTGAAGATGATTTAAATCGTCTGATTGACGTTTCATGGGGGCACACCCAGGACGCGGAATATGTCGTGAGCGTTAGCGTGCTGGCATATAACCGGAGCAATTTGCTGCACGATGTCACCAATGTAATGAAAGACAGTAAAGTGAGCATCGCAAAGGCTGTGCTGGATGTGCAGGAAGACGATTCGATCGTGAAAATCGCACTTGATCTGGAAATTAGCGGTCGTGATCAGTTGGCGCAGGTGTTGAATCAGGTTAAAAATATTCCCAACGTCCTGGAAGCCAAACGCCAGGTATCAAGCTGAACCGGAACGAAAAAATGAGGACAGGAACGAAAATGAACAAAATACTATTCGAAAAGCGGGAAATTATTCCGCCCAAAATTGTCTGTGTCGGGCGAAATTTTGTGGAACATATAAGTGAGCTGGGTAATGAAGTTCCAGAGGAGATGGTTATTTTCGCAAAACCCAATTCCGCGATAGGGCGCGATTTACAGGCGACCCATGCCGCCGACGAATTGCATTACGAAGGTGAGTTGTGTTTTCTGATCGAAAATGGCCAATTCTCTGCAATTGGTTTTGGTCTGGATTTAACCAAGCGAAACCTTCAAAAGAAATTGAAAGATAAAGGCCTGCCCTGGGAGCGTGCCAAAAGTTTTAATGGTGCGGCTTTGTTCAGCCAGTTTGTAAAAATGCCTGATACGCTGGAAAACATAAGCTTTGAGCTAAATATCAATAACAAAAACCGTCAGTCTGGTACGATTCACAAAATGATATATAAACCTTTGGATATCCTAAAAGAGATAACCACATTTATGGATTTGAATGACGGAGACATTATAATGACAGGAACCCCCGGGGGCGTAGGCCCAGTTAGCAGGGGAGATGTATTTACTGGTCTGCTTAAAGATGCCTGCAGACTTATGACAAGTGCCGAATGGCGTGCGGGCTAAGGCGATGTGTGATTACACCCTGATACACTCAAGAGACTTCTCATGAAATGGCGAGACAGAAAACAAAGTAGCAATGTTGATGATCGACGCGACCAGCCCGGTCATACGGGTGGTGGCCCGTCTTTGGGTACAATTTTATACCTGTGGCCTTTGATAAGACCCTTATTACGCTCAAAATTGGGGCTGCTTATCATCGGCGTTGGTGCCATTGCCTATTTTGGTAACTTCATCAGCCTGCCTGGTATCTCTGGTGGCAGCAGTTCGCGGGTTGTAAATGAAGCGGTTGATGATGAACTGGCAGCGTTTATTAAAACTGTGCAAGCAGATACTGAGGCTGTCTGGGGCGAGCTTTTTGCACAGGCGGGCGCACGATACCCTTCACCTACTCTGGTTTTGTATCGCGGAGGAACACGAAGTGGTTGCGGCCCCGCGAGTTCCGGGATGGGGCCGTTTTATTGCCCGACAGATCAAAAAATATATGTTGATCTTGGTTTTTTTGATGAATTGAGACGCCAGCACGGTGCGAAGGGCGATTTTGCCCAGGCTTACGTATTGGCGCATGAAGTGGGGCACCATATTCAAAACCTTGAAGGTACGCTCGACAAGGTGCAGCGTGCTAAACAAGCTGTATCCGGAAAAAGTAAAAAAAATGCTCTGCAGGTGCGCGTGGAGCTTCAGGCGGATTGTTATGCCGGCCTTTGGGCTAACCATGCTCAGAAACAGTTTGATATGCTGGAACAGGGTGATCTGGAAGAAGCGCTGGTTGCCGCAGCAGCAATTGGAGATGACCGATTGCAAAAACAGGCGCAGGGGTTTTCAATTCCGCATACCTTTACTCACGGCAGTTCGAAACAACGCGTAGCATGGTTCTCCAAAGGGTTCAAAAAGGGAGATCTGGATCAATGCGATACCTTTTGAGCTTATCCCGGCACCTGGTAATCGATATATAGAAAGTTTCAGGCACCTTTCACCTATTTAGCTACAAACAGAAAACAACGGTTTTGCCGTTGGAGGCATTAAGGACATAGCAGCTGTCATCTGTCGATGCGACGATCGTGTAGGTGTCGATAAGTGTTCCCCCAACACCACCGGCAATGGACCAGAACCTAAATGTGATACGGGCGTCAGAAGCGTCGACAATCATCGTGCCAAAATCAGTGTTGTATCGCACCTTACTTCCTGTTTATATCAGGCTTTCACGTTCATAAAACAGAGTTAATCAGGGTAATCACCCGATCACATCACCAGACAGAATGGAAGTTAACCAATTTAGCTTCCAAATTCCTCGAGGAGGGTACCGCAGCGGGAAGCCCTACCGCGAACAACAGCGGTGCAGGTACAAGTATTACTGCATGCACCTTTGTCTCGCTTTTGAGACTTTTTGCCTGATTCATCCACGCTAAACTGCTTTTCTGGTGGTGCGAAAATAGGGTAATTCCGGTTTACTCGATATCTAAAAAGGGATTGCCAGAGGGTCTATTTAATAGGTGTGTTTTTACCCAACCTAATTGTAATGAGTGACCTTGAAAATAGTGTTACGCTTTGTTTTAAGGGTAAGCAAAATATCCCGCAATGTAGGCGGGGTCACTCTATAAGCCCGAGGATGTTGCACTTTGTATTGTGCGGTAGTCTTTAATGATGGGCCTGGATGATTTGGAGATCAACAGGCTCCATTGTAATCTACGATATGAATAAAAGGAATGTCTTACATATGGATTACTGTATTTTCACCAAAGGAAATTCCAGAGGCCAGAAAGGGAGCGTTTTATCCACTTCTCAACAATTGCGCATAATGTATATTATGTAAAGTAGGAGATTGAAGCGCAAAGCAGAGGACTGCCTGACTTTAATCAATGGAATATTGAAATCCTTTTTAATACAATGCCCTTCCTGATAGTCTACATCTATTTCAAGAATTATGGATAACAACGTATTGAATGGTTGTTGGCAAGGATGGTTATGCTGCGGTCAGTATCTAATCGATCCGGACGGAAACAAGTACACCCCGGACAAACGTGAAACAATGTTGTTCTGCTCTTGAATAAGTAGTCGAACCTGAAAAAGGTTTTGGTTTATCCGACATACGCCACCGGATGGGTCACAATATTCGGGTTGATTTCCTGGCTTCATTGTCGAGCCTGTCAGGAAGGCTATATGTCGTAATTTAGCCTGCCGTTCGGCTCCAAACACAAACAAAAGGATGGCTCGCATCCATTTGTTCAGATTCCAGGCGCAGGCGATGGACTAAAAACCAACATAGTCAGCTATAATCATCTGTTTATAGCTGGCGCCCTTCCCAACTTTCAATGATTTCTAGGCTCTTCGACTGGCTGGAGCGCTTCAGCGAACCTTTTCCAGACTCCCTGCCCGGCAAACCTCCAAATTCCTTTATTGGTTTTGTCTTTCACTATGCGAGACCATTCTGGCGCTTATTGTTAATAAGCGCGATTTTGTCGACCACCATAGCCTTGATTGAGGTCTATCTTTTTTCCTTTGTCGGTAACCTGATCGACTGGTTGGGGAGTAGCGATCAAACAACCTTCTGGCAGGATCACAGGCTCAAGTTAATGGGTATCGGTTTTGTGATCCTGGTCGTATTACCGATTCTCAAGTTTAGCTATGAGTTGATCGTTCATCAGGGTTTGCTCGGTAATTTTGCCATGCGCACACGCTGGCAGGCACATCGTTATTTGCTTCGTCAAAGCGTCGAGTTTTTTCAGGATGATTTTGCCGGGCGCATAGCGGCGAAAATGATGCAAACGTCGCTTGGCGTTCGCGAAGCGGTGATGAAGGTCACCGAAGTATTGCTTTACGTGACGGTCTACTTTTTTGGTGCCGTATTGTTATTCGCCTCTAGCGATATACGCTTAACCGCTCCGATGCTGGTGTGGCTGGCGGGTTATATTCTCTCTTTGCGTTATTTCATACCAAAACTGAGATTAATCTCCAAAGAACAGGCCGAGGCTCGTTCCATGGTAACGGGCCGGGTGGTAGACAGTTATACCAATATTGCCACGGTAAAAATGTTTGCTCACGCAAAATATGAAGATGATTATGCACGCGAAGGTATGGACATCTTTCTTGACTCTGTTCACAGGCAAATGCGCCTGGCAACAATATTGTCTACTACTCTTAGCACCATGAATGCGCTTTTACTGTTCTCGATTGCCGCCGTTGCGGTTAGCCTGTGGCAAATCAACGCAATTACGGCAGGCGCAGTGGCCTTTTCAATTGGCCTGGTTATCCGGCTGCAGGGCATGTCGCAGTGGATTATGTGGGAGATATCGGGCCTGTTCGAAAATGTTGGTGTGGTCATGGATGGCATTGAAACCATTTCACAGGACGTATCTATCGATGAACACAACGATGCAAAACCGCTCAAAAAAAAACAGGAAAAAATTGAGTATAAACACATCCATTTTAACTATGGAAAAGAGCGAACAGCGATAGATCATAACTCCGTTGCGACGGGCATCATTGACGATCTTTCACTGCTGATACATGCAGGTGAAAAAATTGGTATCGTGGGTCGTTCAGGCGCAGGAAAATCAACCCTGGTAAGTCTGTTATTACGCTTTTATGACCTTGAACAGGGCTCTATCAACATCGATGATATTGACATATCGAGCATCTCCCAGGACAGTTTGAGAGCGCAAATCGGCATGGTGACTCAGGATACCTCCCTGCTGCATCGGTCCGTTTTCGACAATATCCGCTATGGCCGCGCTGATACCAGCATGGAAGAAGTCATCGCTGCGGCTAAAAAAGCCAAAGCCGATGAATTTATTCACGACCTTGAGGATCCGAATGGCCGGCGGGGTTATCAGGCACACGTAGGCGAAAGAGGCATTAAATTATCGGGCGGGCAACGCCAGCGGATCGCCATTGCCAGGGTGTTGTTAAAAGATGCGCCTATCCTGGTGCTGGACGAGGCCACCAGCGCGCTGGACTCCGAGATTGAGGCTGCCATTCAGGAGAGCCTTTATAGTCTGATGCAGGGCAAGACCGTCATTGCCATCGCGCATCGCCTTTCGACGATTGCAGCGATGGATAGATTGATCATCATGGACGACGGCAAAATTGTCGAACAGGGA
>JAAELZ010000614.1 GCA_024226105.1 Pseudomonadota bacterium
AGCCCCGGCCGGATGCCGGTCGGTTTTCCATTCGATCAGATAGGGTAGCAAACCGCCAGCCAGTAGTCGGCCGTCTCGCGGTAGCCCGAAATACCAGCTTAGTTCACCACGACTGATCAACTCAGGGTACCCAAATGAAAACCTCGCTTCTTGCATTAGCGATTTGATATCGGGCGTATTCACCACCCAGCTTAACAAAGTTGGCCCTGATTTCAGGCTATGTTGCACATGCGGGTCATCGAGGCCAAACCAGCGCGGGCGTGTTGGGGCGACGCCTTTTGGGTTTACCGCAATCACTTCCAGAAAAAGGACATCGCTCAACTGCATAAGAAGGTTGTGTGTGCCCATTTTCGGGTGTACGCCGCCAAACGGGATGTCTACGCCCAGTGTCCGTTTTATGTAATCTGCACCCTGCTCGAGCGTTTCTGCGGCGATTACCAGGTGGTCAATTGTAGTGCTCACCTTACTGGGTCTTTGCGAAAGCAATCGCATGCCAATACCTTGCCGGCGATCCAATTGTCAGCGCAATACCGGGCTCCGGTGGTTGCCTACTTTTCGTCGTCATGACTAACATCATCTACGCTGTCTTCATCGTCCTCAGCCCTGTCTTCAGAGTCATCGTCCTGGCTGTCTTCATCTTCCTCTTCCTCTTCCTCTTCCTCTTCCTCTTCTTCTTCGGTTTCAGTCTCGCTTTTCAGGTCCTCGCTGACATCGTCTTCAATTTTGACCGGCTCTTTGATGTCGATATTGCCCGGTTTCGCGCTACCGCTTTTTGTATCGATGCGTATGTTTTTCACCGTGACCACTGCGCCATTTAGTACTTCACCGATGCCCAGTGATATCGAATCTCCGTCTGTCTTGAAAGTCAGGACAAAACTGGCGCTTGGCGTGACCCCGGGCAACTCAAACTCTCCAGCGGAATTGGTGGTGGTTGTTTGACCGCCTCCGGATACGGTTAGCGAACCCGCCCCGCCTGACTGTGCGTAGCTTAAAGGGATAATCCATTCTGTCAGACCGGTAATGGGTAGATAGCTTCCTTCAGGGTGTATGGAGACAAAAAGCTGGCCATCTACACTGCTAACGTTGCCCCTGACCAGGGTAATACCGGTACCTCCAATGCCTGAACCGCTTGATGACGAGCCGCCACCGCATGAGGCGAAGGACAGTGCGAAAATAAAGACAATGGTAAGTCTTCGAAATAGAATCATAAGATATTGATTTGGCAAATTCAGGCAGTACATTACTATATGTGGGAATTGATCCCACGTCAACTTTAGTGATAGTGTATGCTTAAAGGGTAAGTATCAGCTTAATATAGAATCACCACGTGAGCAGTAACGACAATACGCAAGCAACCGGGGCGCCTACGCCCGCACTGACTCGGGCGGTCAAGCAGATGTTAAAGCCTCTGGTGGGGCTTCTGCTGGATAACGGTTTGACCTATGGATGGCTGACAAAAGTGCTCAAGGTTATTTATGTCGATGTGGCTGAAGCCGAGTTCAGCCTGCAGGATAAGGCGCAAACGGACAGTCGCATCAGCTTGCTGACGGGGGTGCACCGTAAGGATGTCAGGCGTTTGCGCAGTGAAGACAAAGATGGCTTTGAGCCGCCTTCAAGTATTTTCCTCGGCGCACAACTGGTAGCGATCTGGACTACCGAGCCGCGTTTCCTGGATAAATCGGATAAACCCGCCCCCCTGAACCGGCTTCCAGGTGCAGCGAAACAGGATCAGTCTGTCAGTTTTGAAGAACTGGTGACGCTGGTGAGCAAGGATATCAGGCCGCGCGCGATACTGGATGAATGGTTACGGCTTGGTGCGGTCTCCATCAACCAGCAGGATCAGGTTTGTTTAAAAATCGATGCGTTCATACCCGCCAGGGGATTCGAGGAAAAAGCCTATTATCTCGGTAAAAATATTCATGATCACATGGCCGCGGCGCGTCGTAATGTGCAGAGTGATACGCCTCCTTTTCTGGAAAGAAGTGTTTATTACGATCAGCTTAGCGACAATTCTGTAAAAAAATTGGCGCTCCTGTCTGAACAAAAAGCAATGGAGATGTTAAAGGCGCTAAACGCCGAAGCGCGAAAAATGCAGAAAAACGACAAGCGGAAGGAAAATGCTGATCGACGCATGAATTTCGGCGTTTATTTCTACGATGACAAGTAGCGATTAGTTCAGGTTTTCACCAGAAATAACCCGTATTTTTGCTCAGTATTTGGCCCGCAAAAGGCATATAACGGCGTTTCGGAATAAGAGTTTGTGCCTAAAGTGTTGATATGGAGCTCTATTATCTGTACAATATGAAATGTGGGAAAATTTCCCACCTAAATATAAACACAGGTGATCACAATGAAAACAAATGGCTTACGCAGGTATTTTCTCTTTACACTAACTTCACTATTTACCGTCGCAGTGCTTACCGCATGCGGCGGCGGGGGCAGTTCTTCTACCGGTAGCGGTGTTTCTACGGGAAGTGCATCTATATCCGGCAAGGTTAATTCAGGAATAGCATTCAATCAATCGACGGAACCGGGCAGTTATCTTCTGGATGTTTTTGTTGAGCTGATGGTGCCGAATGCCTATGCGGCGGGGGTCAGCAACGTGAAAGTCGATTTGATTAATAGCAGTAACCAACTTGTTGATAGCATGACGACGGGTGCAGATGGAGAATTTCTGTTTTCAGGCCTGGCACCAGGAACCTACACAATTCAATTAACACAAGGGACGCAGTTGAATGTGTCACAGGATATACAATTACAGGAAAATGCGCGTACCCGGGTTGAGATGGGAATAAATGGCGGCGTAATGGGGCTCGAAGTCAAAGCTCAGAACGGACAAATTTCAGGTGAAGTTGAAGACGGTATCAGTAATGATGATCAGAATTCTAC
>JAAELZ010000615.1 GCA_024226105.1 Pseudomonadota bacterium
CTTTTAATCAACCCTTTCAGAATGCCGAACCCCTTCTGATTTCTGCACTATTTTACGCAACATCCAGCCCAAACGCCTATAATCGCCCGATGATTGATATTAGCCACCACGATGCCCGCATCTCAGATAAACAAAGCCTTTACGATGTACTTGACCGACGCCTGAGAGACAGCAGTTTTGACGGCTCTGCGGCACAGGCACACGGTATTGCCTGCGGTCTGGTATGCCGCGACGTGAAAAGCGCTGATCTCGGCGCTGCGATCGAGCATCTCAATTTCAGTGACGATACCTCCATCACGGCACTTGAGAGCCTGCTTGAGCTTTGCGAACGCGATTTGAATCAGATCGAGTTTGGCTTTGATTTATGGTTGCCTGATGTAGATGAATTGCACATTATGCTTGAAGCACTTGCCGAATGGAGCCAGGGATACGTCATCGGCTTGATGTTCGATGGTAGTGAATTTCGTACCCGACTAAGCCCGGAGATTAACGAAAGCGTGCAGGATATTATCGAAATATCCGGGCTTGAAAGTACCTCCTCGAGTTCAAGCGATGATGAAGTCGCCTTTATCGAACTGAGGGAATACCTGCGTATGGTCGCACAATTGATTTACGAAGAATTAAATCCGGATCGTCCGATTGATCCTGTCCATGAATAAAGAACGCTCCCCGAGGTAATATAAATGCATCCCGATATATTCAACCGTCGCCGGCGCGGCCTTATGCAGTTGATGGGTGATGGTATAGCCATCATTCCCACCAATAACGCGATGCACCGTAATGGCGATGTCCAGTTCCGTTTTCGCCCGGACAGTGATTTCTATTATCTGACCCAGTTCGCTGAACCGGAGGCGGTTGCGGTGCTGATACCCAACCGTGAGGAAGGTGAATTTATTCTGTTTTGTCGTAATCGTGATCCCAGGCGCGAACAATGGGAAGGCCGCCGGGCCGGGCTGGAAAACGCGCTCGAGTTGTACGGAGCTGATCAGGCTTATGAGATAGAACAACTGGAAACTATTCTGCCCAAACTGTTGGTTAATCAGAATAAAGTTTATACCTGTACCGGTCGTCATCCGGATTTTGATCAGCAGCTATTTGGCTGGATAAATGATATAAAAGCCAAGGTCCGTAGCGGTGTTCACGCGCCGATGGAGTTCTCGGATTTAACCTATATCCTGCACGAATTGCGCCTGTTCAAGAAATCTGAAGAGCTGCGCGTGATGCGCCGCGCAGCCAGGCTCAGCGCCGCCGGGCATCGCCGGGCGATGCAGGTCTGTCGACCGCAGATGTACGAATATGAGATACAGGCCGCGCTTGAAATGACCTTCATGCAGGGCGGAAGCCACTACCCCGCTTACCCCTCCATAGTCGCAGCAGGTGAAAATGCCTGTATTTTGCACTACACCGAAAACCAGTCACTGTGTCAGGATGGTGATCTGCTGCTCATTGATGCCGGTGCCGAACTTGAATGTTACGCCTCGGACATTACACGCACCTTTCCGATAAACGGAAAATACAGCCCTGAACAGCGCGATTTATATGAGCTGGTGCTGGCCGCCCAGGCCGCTGCAATCGAAAATGTCCGGTCCGGCAAAGCCTGGCGCGCCTATCACCAGGCCGCAGTCAAGGTGCTCGTACAAGGCATGCTTGATCTGGGTCTGCTCAAAGGAAGCCTCGAAGAATTGATCGACAAAGAAGAGTACAAGCGCTTTTATATGCATGGCACCGGACACTGGTTGGGCATGGACGTGCACGATGTGGGCGAATACAAAGTTGAAGACGCCTGGCGTGTGCTGGAACCCGGCATGGTCTTAACCGTAGAGCCTGGCATCTATATCACGCCGTCTGATGACGTAGACCCACGCTGGCACAACATTGGCATCCGCATTGAAGATGACGTGGTGGTTGGCAAAGACGAGCCCGAAATCCTGACCCGGGACATCCCGGTTGACCCGGACGAAATAGAAGCGATCATGGCTGATGCCCGCCCCTGAAAATCCTGATCAGCCAACTGGCTACGGGGAATACCGGAGATCTAGCCAGGGTTTGCAGGCCAGGACGGCATCAGCTAAAGCTAAGCCGGGTTACAATCTGATAAAGGAATATCGAGCCATAGCAAGGAATCTGGAAAGGCAATAGTTCACAATTCCAGAGAAAGGATAATAGTCGGAATAGCCACAATTATTGTAACGTCACATCCCCTATTCAGTACTCCCCTGGCCTTAGAATTATGGTACTTTCTAAGGTTGTGCACCGACCGCCTGTTAACGGGCATGCTGACATACTGAAAATGGAACAACATATTATCCGGAACACATGAAACACACTGACGAATTGAAGCAGGCGGGGCTTAAATCAACATTACCGCGCATAAAAATTTTGAAGTTACTCGAATCAACCCGGGATCGCCACCTCTCTGCTGAGGACGTGTACAAGATCATGCTCGATAACCAGGAAAATATTGGCCTGGCAACCATCTATCGCGTATTGACACAATTCGAAGCTTCCGGGCTGATATTGCGGCATCATTTCGGCGAACGCTCGGTTTTTGAACTGGCCGACAGCGATCACCACGATCATATGGTATGCGTTGAGTGCGGAACAATTATCGAGTTCCATGATGATACAATCGAAAAACAGCAGGTATCCATTGCCAGCCTGCACAAATTCAAGATTCAGGATCATTCACTCTGCCTTTACGGCAAGTGCAAAAACTGTCAATAAATTCACTATAAGTATCCTTTTATGTCTGTCCTGATCACGGGCTCTATAGCCTATGACACCATCATGGTGTTCCCCGACTCTTTCAAAAACCACATTATTCCGGAGAAGGTGCATATTCTTAATGTGTGTTTTCTGGTGCCCGAAATGCGCAAGGAATTTGGCGGCTGCGCGGGCAATATCGCCTATAACCTGAACATGCTTGGCGAAACCAGCCTGCCCATGGCGACGGTTGGCGAAGATTTTAAACCCTACAAAAAATGGCTGAAGAAATGTGGTATGAACCGGGGGTGTATTGTTGAAGTAAAAGATACCTTTACCGCGCAGGCCTATCTGACCACCGACATGGATGACAATCAGATTATTGCCTTTCATCCGGGCGCGATGAACCATGCTCATCAGAACAAAATCACCGAATCACTGGGTATTTCGCTTGCCATTATCGCTCCCGATGGCAAGCAGGCCATGATAGAACATGCAGAACAACTTCACGATCTCGGCACGCCGTTCTTTTTTGACCCGGGCCAGGGTTTGCCGATGTTCAATGCAAAAGAACTAAACCGTTTCATTGAAATCGCTAATTTTGCGGTCGTTAATGACTACGAATCTGAAATGCTTTCTAAAACCACGGGGCTTTCAGTAGAGCAAATCGCGGCGAAAGTCGACGCTCTGATCGTCACCCGGGGCGCGAAAGGATCTGAAATTTATACTGATGGCAGAAAGATCGACATCCCGGCAGCACCGATTTCAAAGGCGGTTGACCCCACGGGATGCGGTGATGCCTTTCGCGCCGGCCTTTTGTATGGCGTCAAACACCAGCTGGACTGGGAAACCAGCGGCCGCATGGCGGCATTGCTGGGCGCGATCAAGATCGAGCAACACGGCACACAAAACCATCACTTCACGCTGGCAGAATTCAAAACACGTTACGCAAACAGCTTTGGTTCTGAACTCAGGCTATAGTTACACTGGTAGACATGAAAAACGACTCAACAGAACAAATCGCAGCCCACTATACGGAGATCATGTCCGCTCTGGGCGAAGACATCTCACGTGACGGCATCGTCAAAACCCCTATGCGTGCTGCCAAAGCCATGCAGTTTCTAACCGAAGGATATCACCAGACTCTGGATGAGGTAATCAACAACGCCATATTCGAGTCAGATAACGATCAGATGGTGATCCTTAAAGATATCGAATTTTACTCCCTGTGCGAGCATCACCTGCTGCCGTTTATTGGCAAGTGCCATGTCGCCTACCTGCCGAAAGGCAAAGTCATTGGCCTGTCCAAGCTCGCACGCATTACCAACATGTTTGCACGCCGCCTGCAAATCCAGGAAAACCTGACGCAACAAATTGCCATGGCAATAGAGTCTGCGGTGGATGCGCGCGGCGTCGGCGTGGTTGTCGAAGCCAAACATATGTGTATGATGATGCGCGGCGTACAAAAACAAAGCTCGCTGATGCAAACCTCAATGATGCTGGGCAGTTTTCGTACGGATGAAAGAACGCGCTCAGAATTTTTGAGGTTGATTGCAAGAGATTAGGAGCTGGCATTTACCACTAAATACACGAAGATTTAGAGCAACACGTCATTGCGAGGCGCGTAGCGATTCGACAATATACCTGTTTAGCTGCTCAGCCGATTCCGGGAAGCC